>DASTUJ010000206.1 GCA_035759705.1 Actinomycetota bacterium
CTCCCCGAGACCGAGAAGGCGTTCCGCAAGGGTCAGCTCTCCGAGCAGCAGGCGATCGAGGTGGTCTCGGCCGCGGCGATGGACGTCACGACCCAGGAGATCGACCACATCACCGGGGTCAAGGAGGGCGGGCCGACCCAGCTGTACAACCTCGGTCTGCTCTGCCACTACCACCACCGGCTGAAAACCTTCCACGGCTACCGGCTGCTGCACTACAACTGGAGGTGGATCTGGCTCGGTCCCCACGACCCGCCCCCCGATGATGACTCCGACCAACTTGAGCTGACCACCTTCTTCGGCATGAAAGAGTTCGACCTGATGGGCATGGGGTAGCCGGCAGCGACTCAAACCCAAGGCCCTCGGGCAGAATAGTGGGCATGGACCTTCCCGTTCTGCCTCCCGTCAAGCCCATGCTGGCCAAGTCGGTTCCCGAGATTCCCGCCGGGATGCTCTACGAACCGAAGTTCGACGGGTTCCGCTGCATTGTCTTCCGGGACGGTGACGAGGTGGAGCTCGGCAGCCGGAACGAGCGGCCGCTGACCCGGTACTTCCCCGACGTCGTCCAGGCGGTCAAGGACCACCTTCCGGAGAAGTGTGTGATCGACGGGGAGGTCGTGGTCGCCCAGGGGGGCGGGCTCGACTTCGAAGCCCTCCAGCAGCGCATCCACCCGGCAGCCTCCCGGGTCAACATGCTCGCCAAGGCCACCCCGGCGGGGTTCATCGCCTTCGATCTTCTTGCGCTAGGCGACGTCAACTACATGGACCGTCCGTTCACCGAGCGCCGGGCGGCGTTGGAGGAGGCTCTTGCCGGCTCGGGCGCCCCGATCTTTCTCACCCCGGCCACCGACTCCCAGGACCTGGCCCAGGACTGGTTCAAAGCCTTCGAAGGGGCCGGCCTGGACGGCGTGATCGCCAAACCGCCCACCATCCCCTACTCGCCCGACAAACGAATCATGTTCAAGATCAAGCACCAGCGGACGGCCGACTGCGTCGTGGCGGGGTTTCGGTGGCACAAGAGCGGGCCGGTCGTGGGGTCGCTGCTCCTGGGGTTGTACGACGACGAAGGCGACCTGCACCACGTCGGGGTCGCCGCCGCCTTCCCGATGGCGGAGCGCAAGCGCCTCCTGGACGACCTGGCCCCCTACCGGCAGGAGGCGGGGGAAGCCCACCCGTGGGGCGAGTGGGCCGACGTCGAGAACATTCCCGGAGGAGCGGGGAATCGGTGGAACGCCAAAAAGGACATGTCCTACGAGGCGCTGCGACCCGAATTGGTGGTCGAGGTCGGGTACGACCACATGGAGGGGTCCCGGTTCCGCCACGTCGCCCAGTTCAAACGCTGGCGTACCGATCGGACCCCGGAGTCGTGCACCTTCGAGCAGCTGGAGGTCCCGGCCACCTACAACCTGGCCGACATCTTCAAGCCCTAGCCCTACTTACCGATCAGGCCCAGGGCCTTCTTGCGGTTGGCCGCGTCGCCGAAGTACTTGACCGCCGCGCCGACCGCGCTCATCACTACCAGGCGGCCCAACTTGCGGCGCAGGAAGCCCCGCCGGCGCTTGGTTCGTTTTGCGGTTGCTACAGGTGCCGCCGGTTTGCTCTTCTTGGCCATGTTCCCTCAGTTCTGTTTGTTTGGGCTCATGGTACCCGGCTCCGCGCGGCACCGGTGGCACTATTGACCAATGCCCGGCCGGAGATTCGCCCTTTGCCTCCTGCTGGTCCTGTTCGTTCCAGCCTGCGGCGATTCGACCGATCCGGTGGTGTCAGAGGTGTCCCAGTCTCCCTCGCCGAGCCCCGAGCCGCGAGTAGTGGTCGCCGTCAAGGGCGACTGGGGGGCCGGCACCCCGGAGCAGGCTGCGGTCACCAACCGGATGTGCGAGACCCGCAAGGCCACCCCCTTCGACATAGTCGTAACCACCGGCGACAACTTCTACCGACCAGACGGAACCGCCACTCAGACCAACTACTTCGGGCCGGAGGCCTGCTTGACCTCACACCCGGGGCACCAGTGGCGTGCGGTGTGGGGTAACCACGATACAAGGGGCGCCTCCACCGGCACCGTCCTCGGCGCCGAGCACAACTACACCTGGACGGCCGGCCCGGCGCAGTTCTTCATGCTGGACTCCAACCGCGTGGCGGATCCGGAGCAGACCAACTGGCTGGATCGGGAGCTGGCCGCATCGCAGGCGCAGGTCAAGGTGGCCGTCTACCACCACCCCGGGCTGACGGCCGGCCTCCACGAGAACAGCCTGGCCGTCCAGCAGAGGTGGATGCCGCTGTTCGAGCAGCACGGCGTCGACCTGGTGCTTAACGGCCATAACCACGGCTACGAGCACTCGGTGCAAAACGGGGTCGACTACGTGGTGACCGGAGGGGGAGGGGCGACGATCTACCCGTGTGTCGACGACCAACCGTGGCTGATCACCTGTATCGCGGTCAACCACTTCCTGATCGTCGACGTAGAAGGGGAGAGGATCTCGGTCACGGCCCTGGGAACCGAAGGTCAGACGGTCGACAGTTTTACGACCTAGGCCGTGCAGCCCTGCCGGTTCTCGACCTCGGGCTCTTTGCCCACCCGGTAGTTGACGACCTTGGCGCCGTCGGACTCGAAGACCATCTTGTAGCCCTGGTCCTCCTCGTCCTTCGGCGATGCGGTCAGGTAGCGGTACGGGGGCCCGACGAACGCGCGGGGCGGCAGGGGGCTTCCGCCTCCGTACGCCTCGGTCACCGCAGACTCGGCGCTGCCGACCTTGATGCCCTTGTCGGTGGCGAAGTCGCCGCCGAGGATGTCGATTCGGGCCAGCTTGCCGTCCACGATCATGAACGCCAGGGGCGACTTGTTGCCGCTCTCCGGCGGAGGTGAATAACCGGGGATGGTCGACGGGCTGACGTACGCACAGTTCTTCTCGGCCACCGCCTGGTCGAAGTCCGGCTGCCGCGTGAGGTCAACCCCGGCCGCTGCGGCCACCTGGTCGAGGGTCATCCCTACAACCACCGGTCCGACGCTGGTCAGCTTGACCGGCGAGTTTGCGGTGAGGCCCTGTACCGGCGCAGCGCTGGTCGGCGTCTCGTCGGGGGTGTTGCCGCGGTTGCAGGCGCCTGCAACGAGCATCACGAGGATCGCCAGCGCCGCGGCCCTGACCCTGGTGGGCCGGCCGGCGTGCCGTATTCCGGACGCGCTCTGATACATCGATTCTGGCATTGGCACATGCTAACCCACCCCCGGACCGGGATGGGTCCTTTCCCTCGTGACCGAGGAGGCGCTACCCGACCTTGATGGTGCCTTCCATCCCGCGGTGGAGCGTGCAGACGAACTCCACGTCGTCGTCCGGCACGGTGAAGGTGGCGTTGGCCACGTCTCCGGCCGCCATCACGCCGGTGCTGACCGAGGGCTCGTCGATCGTCCAGTCGTGGGGCGTGTTGCCGGCGTTGGTGATCTCGACGGTGACCTCCTGCCCGGCCTTCAGGTTCAACGTCGACGGTTCGAAGAAGTTGTCGCCGGCTTCGATCTTCACGGCTTCGCCGGTTGCCTCGCCGCTCTTTACGTTGCCGGTCTTCTCGGGGCTGCCGGTGCACCCGGCGAGCAGCCCTGCGGCGAGCAGGCCGGCCGCCAGGAGCTTGGAAAGTCTGTGGGGAGGGGAAGTGGGGGAGAGCATTGGTTCCTTTCTCGATGTTGGGTTCAGGCTACGACGACCCGGCCGTCTTTGCGTTAAAGACGCACCCGCCGGATACTTTCTAGGCACCGGCCCAAAGTGCCACCATCCAAAACAACAAGGGGGACGTATGTCCGAAGAAGAGCAGGCACCTCAGGAGGAGGAGGAAGCACCTCCCGCATCGAGCGACAGCGACGCAGTCCAGGCCGCCCTTGCGGGCATCCCGGGACTTTCAGACAGCGTCGGCAACCGTCCGGCCGCCCGTACCGGCGCCGACACCATGAACGACATGATGAACGAGTCCGAGCCCGGGCAGGAGCCGATGACGTTCGGCACCCCCAAGAAGCCGGTTGAGGACAGCGAGGCGGTCCAGCAGGCCCTCAAGCAGCTTGGCCTTCAGTAGCGCCTCAAGCGATTAGCTGCCGCAGCACCATCTGCAGAATTCCGCCGTTCAGGTAGTAGTCGAGCTCTGCTTCGGCGTCGATCCTGACGGTTGCGGCAAAGGTGGTCTCCTCACCGTTCTCCGACCGGGCCAGTACGTCCACCTGCTGGCCCGGTCGAATGTCCGGACCGATGCCCAGGATCGTGAACTCCTCCCGGCCGGTCAACCCCAGCGAGGCGGCCGACGCTCCGTCTTCGAACTGCAGCGGCAGCACCCCCATGCCCACCAGGTTGCTGCGGTGGATCCGCTCGTAGCTCTCGGCGATGACCGCCTTGACCCCCAGCAGCGCGGTGCCCTTGGCGGCCCAGTCCCGTGAGCTGCCCGAGCCGTACTCCTTGCCCGCCAGGATCACCAGCGGCACGCCCTCGGCCGCGTAGGTGTTCGAGGCGTCGTAGATGCTCATCGGGGCGCCGTCCGGCAGGTGAACCGTGTGCGGCCCCTCGGTGCCGGGCGCCAGCTGGTTGCGCAGCCGGTTGTTGCCGAAGGTTCCCCGCAGCATCACCTCGTGGTTGCCCCGCCGTGAGCCGAAGCTGTTGAAGTCCGCCGGGGTGACCCCCTTGCTCCGCAGGTACTTGCCGGCCGGCGAGTTCAGCCAGATCGATCCTGCCGGGGAGATGTGGTCGGTGGTGATCGAGTCCCCCAGCACCGCCAGGGCCCGGGCGTCGACGATGTCGCCCGGCGGGGTGAACTCGGAGGTCAGGCCGACGAAGAACGGCGGCTCTTTGACGTATGTCGACTCGGGGTCCCACTCGTAGACGTCGCCCTCGGGGGCCGGCATCGAGCGCCAGTTCTCGTCGCCTTCGAAGATCGTGCCGTACTCATGCTCGAACTGGTCGGTCGAGATGGCTCTGGACATCACGTGTTGGACCTCGTCCGCGTCCGGCCAGATTTCCTCCAGGTAGACACCCTCTCCGGTCTCGTCCCAGCCGATCGGATCGAGCGACAGGTCGACCTGGACCGTCCCGGCCAGCGCGTAGGCGACGCAGAGCGGCGGAGACGCCAGGTAGCTGGCCTTGACCTGCGAGTGGATGCGGCCCTCGAAGTTGCGGTTGCCCGACAGGACGGCCACCACGGCGAGGTTGCCGTCGTCGACCGCCCTGGCGATGTCCTCCGGCAGGGGGCCGGAGTTGCCGATGCAGGTGGTGCACCCGTACCCGACCAGGTTGAACCCGAGCTGCTCAAGGTACGGGGTGAGCCCGGCGCGGTCCAGGTAGTCGGTGACCACCCGGGATCCCGGGGCCAGCGAGGTCTTGACCCACGGCTTGGTCTCCAGCCCTGCCTCGACCGCCTTCTTGGCCAGCAGGCCGGCGGCGATCATCACCGAGGGGTTGGAGGTGTTCGTGCAGGAGGTGATCGCCGAGATCACCACGCTGCCGTTGTGCACGTCGGCCGCCGGGCCGGTCAGGGGGGCCTCCGCCTCGGCCGTCAGGTCGACGCCCTCGGCCCGGCCGCCCTCGGTAGCCAGGCGGCTCAGGTCCCGCTGGGGGACCCCGTTGGATTTGTCGTTGAGGAATGCCTCTTTGAACGAACCCCAGACGCCGGAGAGGCTGACCCGGTCCTGCGGCCTCTTCGGACCGGCAAGGCTCGGCTCGACCGCCGACAGGTCCAGGTCGAGGATCTCGGTGAAGGCGGGGGCCGGGTCGGAGTCCTCCCGGAACAGGCCCTGGGCGGTGCAGTAGCGTTGGGCGAGGTCGGCGGCGTCGCGCCGGTCGGTCTCCCGCATGTAGGTGAGTGTGTTGGCGTCGACCGGGAAAAGGGTCGAAGTGGCCCCGAACTCCGGGGTCATGTTGCTGATGGTCGCCCGGTCGGCCACGGTCAGGCTGCTGAGGCCGGCGCCGAAGAACTCCAGGAACCTGCCGACCACCCCGTGCTTGCGCAGCATCTGGGTGAGTGTGAGCACCAGGTCGGTGGCGGTCGTCCCCGGCGGCAGGGCGCCGGTGGTGCGGATGCCCACCACCAGCGGGTGGGTCAGGAACATCGGCTGGCCGAGCATGGCGGCCTCGGCCTCGATGCCGCCGACGCCCCAGCCCAGGACCCCCAGGCCGTTGACCATCGTGGTGTGGGAGTCGGTGCCGACCAGGGTGTCGGGAAAGGCCAGGCCGTCCCGTTCGATGACCACCCGGCTCAGGTATTCGAGGTTGACCTGGTGGCAGATGCCCATGCCGGGCGGGACGACGCGGAAGTCCTTGAACGCCTGCTGGCCCCAGTTGAGCAGCGAGTAGCGCTCCCGGTTTCGGCTGTACTCGAAGGCGATGTTCGCCGAGTAGGAGTCCTCGGTGCCGAAGCGGTCGACCTGGACCGAGTGGTCGATGACCAGGTCGACGGGGACGAACGGGTTGACGGAGGTGGGGTCGCCCCCCGCCCGCGCGACGGCGCTGCGGAGAGCGGCCAGGTCGACCACTGCGGGGACGCCGGTGAAGTCCTGCATGAGCACCCGGGCCGGCATGTAGGCGAGGCGGGCGCCGGGGCTCTCATCGGGCCAGGCGGCCAGCGCCATCACGTCGGACTCGGAGACGTCACGGGTCCCGGCGCGCCGGAGCAGGTTCTCCAGAAGGATCTTCACGGTGTGCGGCAGCGCGGCCGGGTCCACCCCCGCCCGGGCGGCCAGGCGGGGGAGGCTGTAGATACCGACGGTCCCCCCGGCGGTCTGAAGGTCCTGAAGGGTGTCGAGAGGGTCGTTGGGCATGGGTTCCTTTTCCTCGTGGATCTCTTCAAAAGTAACCGATGGGCCCCGGGCCCCGGCAGTTGAAGAAATTTGCCGGGAGGTGGTATCGGTCCGCAGGCGGTATGCGATTACCGCTCGGAATCAAGCGCTTGCCGGTCCTCGTCGAAGAAATCTGGAGAAGGAGCACAACATGTTCAGTGGATTCCTGGGGGGAATCATCGGAAAGATCCTGGTCACCGTCATGGCGGCGGCCGGGCTGGCGACCGGCGTGGCAACCAGCGGCATTCTTCCCACCGGCGGGACCGAGACCACGGTTACCTCAGGGCTGGGCACCGCCACCGCCACCGCGTCGGCATCGGCCGGGGGCGCGGCTCAGGCTTCGGCAGCGTTCATCCCCAGCATCCCCGACATTCCCGAGATCCCGGTGGCCCTCCCGGACACCGACGCAGCCTTCCAGGCCGCCCAGGCGGCCCTCGCCCGGGCCGAGCAGGCCCAGGCGGCGGCCCTGGCAGCAGCCGCCAAGGCGAAGGAGTGCGCAGCCGGCATCCAGGCCCGGGTCGACTCGGTGGTCGCCGCGGCCTCCGGCGTGACCGACCCGGCAGCCGCCCAGGCCCTGGTGGCCCAGGCACGGGCCATCGCCGGCGACGCCCGGCAGTGCGCCGGCCTCGCGAAGCAGACCACGCAGGAAGGTCTCGGCCTGATCAAGCAGGTGACCGACGAGGTCAAAGCGCTCGACCCGACCGGAGTTGCCGGAACCGGGGTCGACGCCGCCCTCGAGGCAGTCGGGGTTGCCGAGCAGGCGGCCGGCATCGCCATGGGCGTCGCCGACCAGGCGATGGGCATGGCGAACGGCGCAGTCGACATGGCGATGGGAATGGTCACCTCGATCATGGGCACCGTCCCGGTCGCCGGCGGCGGAGGGATCCCCGGCCTCCCCGGCGGCATCCCCGGGCTGCCCGCAGGATCACTCCCCGCCGGCGGCGGAACGGCACCGCCGGCCGGCGGGGGTGGGTTCTTCGGCTTCGACTTCGGCCAGTTCTTCCCGTTCTAAAGATGTAGCGGCAACCATGGACAAAGGGTCCCCCGGGCGGCTTGAAGCCCCGCCCAGGGGGCCCTTTGTGTTTGTCCGGACGCTCATCCGAGAAGCCGTTTTGCGCAAAGCCTTACCGGGTAGAGACGCGAACCGGCAGTTGAACGCACAGCCGCCATCGCCCCGACCGGCGCACAAGGCCTCGACCTCGGGAGGAACAAATGTCCCCAGACTCTGATCTTCAACGCCCCGGACAGGGTGCCAAAGCCACCGCGACAAATGGATCCACAAAGTCCAACGGAAGCGCCGCAAAGGCTTCCAAGACGAAATCGAAGGCGGCGGACTCTAAGAATTCAGACGCCAAGGCGGTCGCCAACTCAGGCGGTTCGGCTCCCGGGCTCAAGGCCGACGCCCTGGGCGGCCCGGCCACCTGGATCGAAGCACCGCCCGGGATGCCCCGCTCGGCCGAGAACATCTCGATGACCGACCGGCGAATCGCCCGGGGTCTCGGGTGGTTCAGCCTCGGCCTGGGCATTCCGCAGGTCCTGGTTCCGGGCCGTGTCGCGAAGCTCGCCGGGCTGGAGAACACCCTGTTCAAGCGCCAGGTCATGCGCCTGACGGGCCTTCGGGAGATCACGGCCGGGGTGGGGATCTTCGCCTCGCAGCCCAAGCCCGCAGAGTGGCTGTGGGCCCGCACCGCGGGCGACGCGCTCGACCTCGTGATGCTGCAGTCCGCCTTCAAGAACCCCTCCAACCGCAAGGGCAGGCTGGTGTTCGCCACGGCCAACGTGCTGGGCGTCACGGCGGCCGACGTCGTCCAGGCTCGCAAGCACTCGGAGGCGCTCAAGGCGTCGGGCGAGGAGATGGCCCTCAAAGGCCGCACCTCGATCACCGTGAACCGTCCCCGTGAGGAGGTCTACAGCTTCTGGAAGGACTTCCAGAACCTACCGAAGTTCATGTTCCACCTGGAGTCGGTCACGCCGAAGGGCGAGGACCGGTACCACTGGGTGGCCAAAGCGCCCCTCGGCCGACAGGTCGAGTGGGATGCCGATGTCGTGGACGACGTCCCCAACGAGATGATCGCCTGGCGGTCGACCGAGGACGCCGACGTGCCGAACTCCGGCTCGGTGAAGTTCGTCGAAGCCCCCGGCGGCCGCGGGACCGAGGTCATTGTCGAGATCGACTACCAGCCGCCCGGTGGGGCGATCGGCGACACCATCGCCCGGATGTTCGGCGAGGAGCCGCAGCAGCAGATGAAGGACGACCTGCGGCGGTTCAAGCAGGTTATGGAGACGGGCGAGGTGGTCCGGTCCGACGGATGCCCCGACGGCACCGCCTCGATGAACCAGAGAATGCCGCGCCCGGCGCAGCCGCTCCCCTAATCACGAGAAAGGACCACTTCGATGAAGGCCAACGTCTGGGTACGCCCGAACAAGGTCGAGGTGCAGGAAGTCCCCGACCCGAAGATCCTGAACGCCCGCGACGCCATTGTGAAGATCAGCTCGACCGCAATCTGCGGCTCCGACCTGCACCTGCTGGGCGGCTATATCCCCGCGATGAAGAAGGGCGACGTCCTGGGCCACGAGTTCATGGGCGAGGTTGTCGAGCTGGGTTCCGAGGTGAAAAAGCTCAAGGTCGGCGACCGGGTGGTGGTTCCGTTCCCCATCGCCTGCGGGGCCTGCAACGCATGCGAAGCAGAGCTTTATTCGCTGTGCGAGAACTCCAACCCCAACGCCGGGCTGGCCGAGAAGCTGCTCGGGTACCCGACGGCCGGCGTGTTCGGGTACTCGCACATGACCGGCGGGTTTGCCGGCGGCCAGGCCGAGTACGCCCGGGTCCCGTTTGCCGACGTCGGCCCGATCAAGATCGAAAACACCGACCTGCCGGACGAGAAGGTCCTGTTCCTCTCAGACATCTTTCCCACCGGGTACATGGGCGCCGAGATGTGCGACATCAAGCCCGGCCAGGTGATCGCAGTGTGGGGCGCCGGTCCGGTGGGCCAGCTTTCGGCGGCGAGCGCGTTCCTGCTGGGGGCCGAGCGAGTCATAGTCATCGACCGGTTCGGTTACCGCCTGAAGATGGTGGCCGAGAATACCGGCGCCGAGACGATCAACTACGAGGAGATCGGAAACGTCCGGGAAGCCCTCAAGGAGCTGACCGGCGGCCGGGGCCCGGACGCCTGCATCGACGCCGTCGGGCTGGAGGCGCACCACCACTCCCTGCCGGTCTACACCTACGACAAGGCGAAGCAGATGGCCCGGACCGAAAGCGACCGCCCCTACGCCCTGCGCCAGGCGATCCTGTCGTGCCGCAGCGGGGGCACGGTGTCGGTGGTCGGCGTCTACGGCGGGTTCGTCGACAAGTTCCCGATGGGCGCCATCATGAACCGGTCGCTGACGATAAGGGCGGGGCAGTGCCACGTTCACAAGTACCTCAAGCCGCTGCTGAAGCAGATCGAGGACGGCAGGATCGACCCGAGCTTCATCGTCACCCACACGATGGATCTGGCCGATGCGCCGAAGGGCTACAACACCTTCAAGCACAAGGAGGACGACTGCGTGAAGGTGGTCCTGAAGGCGAACTTCAGCTCGAACTAGCGGGAAGCCGCTACCGGCCCCTTCGGGCGCCCCCCATAAACGAGCTCATCATCTGGTTGGCGAAGTCCATCCCCCAGCTGGCCCACGCGGTCGGGTCGGTCACGTTGGCCGGCGGCGGCGGAGCGACGGTCGGGGCCCCGGTTGAGGCGGGCGGCGGGACGGGAGTGTTCAGCGTCTCCTGAAGCCCGAGCGAGCTGTTGATCAGGCCGGCCGCCAGGGTGCCCACGTTGTCGACTATCGACCGGCTCATGTCCAGCGCCCGGGTCGCCGAGGTGCCTGCGGTGCGGGCGGCGTTGTTGGCGGCGTCGATCGCCGCAAGGACCTGGTTGCTGGCCACCGACTCCGCCGTCGAAGCCTCCTGGGCCAGGCGGGTCGCTTCGCCGGCGTGGGTGACGCCTGCCTGCCCGAGGGCGGTCGCCTGGTCGGCGCACGCCTTCACGCCCCCGCCCAGGTTCCCGGCCTGGGTGACCAGGGCCTGGGCTTGCGCCGGGCTGGTGGCCGAGAGGATCCCGTCGACCAGCGTCGAGACCTGGGCCATAGACTGCTCGATGCACCGCGCCGACGTCGCTGCCGCCTCCTGGGCCGCCTTCTGCGCCTGCTCCGCCTCCTGGACCGCCTTCTCGGCCGACGCCAGGGCCGCCTGCTGGGCGGCGAGGCTTCCTTCGGTCACGTTCATTCCGCCGGAGTTGGCCGGCTCGGAGACGCTCACCGAGGTGTCGGGCATGGGCACGTCGATTCCGACGCTGGCTGCCGCGTTGGAGACCGCCGACTGGATCGAGTCGGGGAGGACGCCGGCTGCGGCCAGGCCCCCCGTAGCTGAAACCAGGAACAGCGCGGCGACCACGGCCCACACCGCGGTGGCGCCCGAGAGGTGGGCGTAGCCAGAGCGGCGCATGGTCTCGAGGAAATTTGTGAACGGCTCCATCGCCGACCGGAACCCCGCCGGAGCGGCGCCCGGGGAGGCCTTCGGCCGGCTGCGGTTGGCCTGCTGGATCGCGGCCAGGTGCCGGGACTCGGAGGCCGGAGGGATCGGGCTGACGAAGGCGGAGTTGACCTGGGAGAGAATGCGCTTCAGCTGGGCAGCCTCCGGATCGGAAGCCCCCTGCCCCGCTATCACCTTGTCGAAGTCGCTGTCGGAAATATTCACGCCCACCTCACCCTATGGCCGGTAAACGGTTTGGCTGCTCGATTTGATACCCCTGCGCGGGAAGCTCTCGTTTGATTGCTCCGAGGCCCCGCCGCTGGAGGGCTTTGACCGCGGAAAGGGGCTTGCCGATGGTCCTGGAAACCTCCTCGAGGGTCAGGCCGCCGATCATCCGCAGGTACAGGACGGTGCGCTGGTCCGGGGTGAGCTGGGCGAACATCTCACGCACCTTGCGGTCGGCCAGGTTGCGCAGCGCCTGGTCCTCGACGTTGTTCGGGTGGACCAGGTTCCGGCCGGCGTCCGGGACGATGTCCTCCGGCCGGCGCTTGCGCAGCCGCACGTCGTCGACGAGCTTGTTGTGGGCGATCGAGAAGATCCAGGAGCGAAACGACGTTCCGTTGCCGGTGAAGCGGTCGATGCCCTTGACCGCCTGGATGAACACCTCGCCCACCAGGTCCTCGGGCTCCCGGGCGCCCTGGGCACGCAGGTAACCGGTAAGGGTCGGGGCGAGCGCCTTGTAGAGCGCGGTCCAGCCCCAGTCGGCGCCGTTTTTGGCTGCGGCTACCGCACTATCCAAACCCTGCCCGTCGATCAAATGGAGCGCCCCTCCGCCCGGCTTGAAACAACCACAGTCCGGCTGTCCCATAGCTATCGGCAGCAAAGCGGCTTAGGTTAAGAAGGAATACGGGTCGATCGAGTGCGGCCGCCGAATTAGGTCACAAACTGTCACCGTTCCGAGGCAAACTGGACATATGGCGAGCCGCAGCGCGATCTCTCTGTTTTCCGAGACCACCCGAAGCTGGTTCAACTCCAGCTTCTCCGAGCCCACGGCCGCGCAGGAGGGGACCTGGGCCTCCGTCGCCAAGGGCAGGGACACCCTGGTGGTGGCCCCCACCGGGTCGGGCAAGACACTGGCGGCGTTCCTCTGGGCGCTCGACCGCATCGCCACCTCGCCGGAACCACCGGCCAAGGAGCGCCTGAGGGTCCTTTACGTCTCGCCGCTGAAGGCCTTGGCGGTCGATGTCGAGCGCAACCTCAACTCGCCGGTCAACGGCATCGCCCGGGCGGCCGAACGGCTGGGCCTGCCGGTGCCCCGGATCACCTTCGGAATCCGGACCGGCGACACCCCGCAGGAGCAGCGGCGCAAGTTCCCCTCGAACCCGCCGGACATCCTGATCACCACACCGGAGTCGCTGTTCCTGCTCCTGACCTCGCAGGCCCGGGACGCCCTGAAGTTCATCGACACGGTGATCGTCGACGAGGTCCACGCGGTCGCCGCCACCAAGCGGGGCGCCCACCTGGCGCTCAGCCTGGAGCGGCTGGACGCCCTGCTCACCGAGCCGGCGCAGAGGATCGGGCTGTCGGCCACGGTGCGGCCGCTGGCCGAGGTCGCCAAGTTCCTGGGAGGCACCCGGGAGGTTCACATCGTGAACCCGCCGTCGAACAAGCAGTTCGACCTGTCGGTGGTCGTCCCCATCGAGGACATGGGCGAGCTGGGAGAGGAGATCAACGAGATCGCCGAGGGCTCGGCGGTCCGGGACCCGGACCACAAGACGATCTGGCCCTCGATCGAAGCCCGGCTGGTCGAGCTGATCCAGGCCCACCACTCCACGATCGTGTTCGTCAACAGCCGGCGCCTCTCCGAGCGGGTCTGCGCCCAGCTGAACGAGCTGGCCGGCGAGCAGATCGCCCGGGCGCACCACGGCTCGGTGTCGAAGGAGCAGCGCAAGCTCATCGAGGAGGACCTCAAGATGGGCGTCCTCAAGGCGGTTGTCGCCACCTCGTCGCTCGAGCTGGGCATCGACATGGGGGCGGTGGACCTCGTGCTGCAGGTCGAGGCCCCCACCAGCGTCTCCTCCGGCCTGCAGCGGGTCGGCCGGGCCGGCCACCAGGTCGGCGCAGTCAGCCGGGGCGTGATCCTGCCGAAGTGGCGGGGCGACCTGGTCGAGTCCGCGGTGGTCGTGGAGCGGATGAAGACCGGCGAGATAGAGGCCCTGCGCTACCCCCGCAACCCGCTGGACGTGCTGGCGCAGCACATCGTGTCGATGGTGGCGATGGAGGACTGGGCGCTGGAGGAGGCCGAGGCGCTGGTGCGGCGGGCGGCGCCGTTCGAGGGACTGCCCACGAGCGCCCTGGTCGGGGTGCTGGACATGCTGAGCGGCCTGTACCCGAGCGACGAGTTCGCCGAGCTGCGGCCCCGGATCAACTGGGACCGGTTCACCGGCGTGCTGTCGGCACGGGGAAACGCCCGGCTGCTGGCGGTGACCAGCGGCGGGACCATCCCGGACCGGGGGCTCTTCGGCGTCTACCTGGCCGGCGGAGAGGGCAACAAGCGGGTCGGAGAGCTGGACGAGGAGATGGTGTACGAGTCCCGCCACGGCGACGTCTTCACCCTGGGCGCGTCGAACTGGCGGATCGAGCAGATCACGCACGACCGGGTGCTGGTCACCCCGGCGCCGGGGGCCCCGGCCAAGATGCCGTTCTGGCACGGCGACGCCCTGGGACGGCCGGTCGAGCTGGGCCGGGCTTTGGGCAAGTTCATGCGGGAGGTGGGGCATGCCCCGGCAGGGGAGGCGTACGCCCGACTTCGGGCCGGGGGATTGGACGACTTCGCCGCCAACAACCTGATCAAGTACCTGGCCGAGCAGATCGAGGCCACCGGGCACCTGCCGACGGACCGGACGATCGTCGTCGAGCGATTCCGGGACGAGCTGGGCGACTGGCGCCTGTGTGTCCACTCCCCGTTCGGCGCCCGGGTCCACGCCCCGTGGGCGCTGGCCATCGAGAACCAGATCCGGAGCCGTCTCGGCGTGGAGGTGCAGACCATGCACACCGACGACGGGATCGTCGTCCGGCTGCCGGAAGCCGACGACGCCCCCGCCCTGGAGTCCATCCTGTTCGAGCCGGACGACATCGAGGCCCTGGTCACCGCCGAGGTCGGCGGGTCCGCGATGTTCGCGAGCCGCTTCCGGGAGTGCGCCGCCCGGGCGCTGCTGCTGCCCAAGCGCCGGCCGGGCAAGCGAACCCCCCTATGGCAGCAGCGGCAGAAGAGCGCCAACCTTCTGCAGGTGGCTTCGGGCTACGGGTCGTTCCCCATAGTCCTGGAGACCATGCGGGAGTGCCTGCAGGACGTCTTCGACCTGCCCGGCCTGACCCAGCTGATGACCGACATCCGCTCGGCCAAGGTTCGCACGGTCCAGGTGGACACCGAGCACGCGTCGCCCTTCGCCAGCTCGCTGCTGTTCGGCTACATCGGCGCCTTCATCTACGACGGCGACGCGCCGCTGGCCGAACGCCGGGCGCAGGCCCTGTCGCTCGACACCGCCCTGCTGGCCGAGCTGCTGGGGTCGTCGGAGCTGCGGGAGCTGATCGACCCGGAGGCGCTGGCCGAGATCGAGCTGGAGCTGCAGCGCCTGGCCGACACCCGCAAGATACGAAACGCCGACGAAACCCACGACGCCCTGCGGATGCTGGGCGACCTGTCGGAGCAGGAGCTTTACGACCGGGGGGCCCGGTCCGAGTGGCTGGCCGAGCTCCAGGAGAGCCGCCGGGCGCTGATGCTGCGGATCGCCGGGGAGATGCGCTGGGTGGCCATCGAGGACGCCGGCCGGTTCCGGGACGCCCTGGGGACCGCGCTGCCGATGGGAATCCCCGACGCCTTCCTGAAGCCGGTGAACGACCCGATGGGCGACCTGATCGGGCGCTACGCCCGGTCGCACGGCCCGTTCCAGGCGCCCGACCCGGCGGCCCGGTTCGGCCTGGGCACCGCAGTGGTCACCGAGACGCTCAACCGGCTCGAGTCCAAGGGGCGCATGGTTCGCGGCGAGTTCCGGCCGGGCGGCGCGGGGACCGAGTGGTGCGACGCCGAGGTCCTCAGGTCCATCCGCCGGCGGTCGCTGGCCAAGCTGCGAAAGGAGGTCGAGGCGGCTTCGCCCGAGGTGCTGGGCCGCTTCCTGCCGGTCTGGCACGGCATCGGTGAGGTGAGGACGCTGGGCGGCCTGAACGGGCTGATCCGGGCCATCGAGCAGATCCAGGGGGCCGCGGTGCCGGCCAGTGCGCTGGAGCGCCTGGTGCTGCCGGCCCGGGTCCCCAACTACAACGCTTCGATGCTCGACGAGCTGACCTCCGCCGGGGAGGTCCTGTGGGCCGGGGCCGGGGCGATCGGAAGCGACGACGGCTGGGTGAGCCTCTACCTGCCCGGCCACGCCGAGCTGCTTATGCCGGCACCGGCGATCGAAGACTTGTCGGAGGAGGCCCACCGGGTCCTCGAGGCCCTGTCCGGGGGCGGCGCCATGTTCTTCCGACAGCTAACCGGAGCATCCGGCATCGCCAGCGACACGGTCCTGCTCGACGCCCTGTGGGAGCTTGCCTGGGCCGGGCTGGCAACCAACGACACGATTGCCCCCCTGAGGGCCCTCAAGGGGGTCGGACGGAGCACCCCGTCGCTGCGCCCGGGGCGCCGCCTGAGAAGGGGCCCGGCCCTGCCGGTGCGCCAAGGGCCGCCCTCGGGCGTCGGGAGGTGGAGCCTGTTGCCGGAGCGGTCGCACGACCCCACCCGCCGGATGAGCGCCCTGGCCGACCAGCTGCTGGACCGCCACGGGGTGCTGACCCGCGGGGCGGTGGTGTCCGAGTCGATTCCGGGCAACTTCTCAGCCGTCTACCCGGTCCTGAAGGCGATGGAGGAGGCCGGCCACTGTCGCCGTGGCTACTTCGTGGAGAAGCTCGGCGCCGCCCAGTTCGCCATGCCGGGCGCGGTGGACCGGATGCGGTCGCTGGTCGCAGGGAACGCCGAGCCCACCGGCGCCATCGTCCTGGCCGCCACCGACCCTGCAAATCCGTTCGGAGCGGCGCTGCCCTGGCCGGACCGTCCCGCTGCCGGTGACGCTCCCACCAAGGGCCACCGCCCCGGCCGCAAAGCAGGCGCCCTCGTCGTGATGGTAGAGGGGTCGCTGGTTCTTTACGTGGAGAAGGGCGGCCGCACTGTGTTGACCTACAGCGCCGAGCCCACCGTGCTCCAGCCGGCGGTCGACGCGCTGGCCCTGGCCGTCCGCCAGGGTGCGCTCGGGAAGCTGGCGGTCGAGAAGGCCGACGGGGCGGCCGTCGAGGACAGCCCGGTCGCCCGGGCGATGGAGGAAGCCGGGTTCAGGCACACCCCGAAGGGGCTGCGGCTGAGGGCCTGATTAACGGGGGAGCCGGAACCGCATACTCGTCGGGCGCCGACCTCCTGAACCCGCAGCAGTTGCCGGATCAGGTTGGGTCCGCCGACCACAGTCACAGCTCGGTTGGAACTCTGAGTTTCCGGCGCACCAGTCGGGCCCTCGGCCAAGTCGAAGGTTGTGTGTCCCGGCAACCAGTTTCCCCAAAATTGCAGCTCCCATCGGCCTTTGAGTCGCAAAAAAATTTCCGGATTTCCGGGAATAAGAGGCCCTCCCCAAGCCGTTATTTATGGCGGATTTTTCGGAACA
>DASTUJ010000207.1 GCA_035759705.1 Actinomycetota bacterium
CGCCTGAAGGAGGAGAGCCAGCTCGACCTGCTGCCGGCGAAGGAGCGGATCCAGATGGAGGCCGAGCTCGAGAAGCTCGAGGCGAACCTGGGCGGCGTCGCCGACCTGCGCCGCCAGCCGGACGCGGTCTTCATCATCGACCTGAAGAAGGAGATGCTCGCGGTCCGCGAGGCACGCCGGCTGAAGCTGCCGGTGATCGCGCTCGTCGACACGAACTGCGACCCGGACGAGGCCGAGTACGTGATCCCGGGCAACGACGACGCGATCCGATCCGGCTCGCTGCTGACCCGCGTGGTGGCAGACGCCATCGCCGCCGGCATGTCGGCTCGCCCGCCGGAGGTCATCGCCGCCGCCGAGGCGGCCGCAGCTTCCAGCGTCACCCTGACCGCAGGCAGCGAAGAGCCGCCGGCGGAGTGGGAGATCATGCTGGCGCAGCAGGAGACCGAGACCAAGAAGGCGAAAGGCTCAGCCCCCGAGGCTGCAGCCAAGCCCGCCGCTCCCGCAGCCCCGGCGAAGGCAGCAGCCCCCGCAGCGGCACCGGCTGCCGAGGCGCCCGCAGAGGACGCCGAACCGGAGGCCGACCCATTCCAGCGCCTTCTCGATGACACACCCCTCCCGGGTGAGGACATCGAAGAAGAACTGAAGGCGAAGTACAAGGACGAAGACGAGGTTAAGCACAGGTGAGCATTTCAGCAAAAGATGTAAAAGCACTCAGAGACATAACCGGCGCCGGCATGATGGACTGCAAGCGCGCCCTTTCCGAGACCAACGGCGACGTCGAGGCCGCCAAGGACCTGCTGAAGACGTGGGGCCTGGCCGGCATCGAGAAGCGTTCCGGCCGCGTGGCCAAAGAAGGCACCATCGGGTACTACATCCACCAGCTGGACCCGGAGTTGCCGCCGAAGAAGGGCGTTATCGTCGAGCTGAACAGCGAGACGGACTTCGTGGCCAAGACCCCGGAGTTCAAGGAGCTGGCCCGGAGCATCGCCATGCACATCGCAGCGATGGACCCGAAGTGGGTCAGCCGGTCCGACGTTCCATCCGAATTCATCGAGCGTGAGACCGCCATCTTCAAGGAGTCCGACCAGCTGAAAGGCAAGCCGGAGAACATCCAGGAGAAGATCATCGAGGGCAAGCTCGGTGCCCTGCTCTCCGACCGCGGCGGCGTGCTCCTCGAGCAGAAGTTCGTGAAGGACGAGTCGGGCAAGAAGACCGTCGGCGAGCTCATCACGGACTACGCCGCGGCCGTCAAGGAGAACATCGGTGTCCGCCGCTTCGCCCGATTCGCAGTAGGCGAGTAGAGGTGCCAGAGGGATCCGGTTATAAGCGGGTTCTTCTAAAGCTTTCGGGAGAGGCGTTTGCCGACCCGGAGCAGGGATTCGGAATCGACGCCACCATCGTCACCTCGCTGGCCAAGCAGCTGGCCGAGGTGCAGAGCTCGGGGGTTGAGATTGCCGTCGTCGTCGGCGGCGGGAACATCTTCCGCGGCTCCCAGGCGGCGGCCATGGGCATGGAGCGCGCCCGGGCCGACTACATGGGCATGCTCGCCACGGTTCTGAACGGCCTGGCGCTGGCCGACGCCCTCGGGCAGGTCGGCGCCGAGTGCCGGGTGATGAGCGCCATCTGGATGCAGGAGGTAGCCGAGCCGTTCATCCGCGGCCGGGCACTTCGCCACCTCGAGCGGGGCATGATCGTGATCTTCGTCGGCGGTACCGGGAACCCCTACTTCACCACCGACACCGCCGCATCCGTGAGGGCGCTGGAGGTCGGCGCCGAGGCGCTGCTGAAGGGCACCAAGGTCGACGGAGTCTACGACTCGGACCCGATGCTGAACCCCGACGCCAAGCGGATCGAGCACCTGGACTACATCGAGGTGCTGAACCGGGGCCTCAAGGTCATGGACGCCACCGCCATCTCACTCTGCATGGACAATAAGATGCCCATTGTCGTTTTCGACCTGAACAAGGACGGCAACATCAAGCGGGTGGTCAACGGCGAGACGGTGGGCACCAAGGTCTCCGGGAGAAGCTAAATAAAATGGTAGACGCGCAGCTCGAAGAAGCCACCAAGAAGATGAAGAAAGCCGTGGCGGCCACTCAGGAGGAGTTCGGCCACATCCGGACCGGGCGGGCGTCCCCGCACCTGCTCGACCGCATCCACATCGACTACTACGGAGCGCCGACCCCGCTGAACCAGATCGCCGGCATCTCGGTTCCCGAAGCCCGCATGATGGTGATCTCCCCGTACGACAAGAGCTCTCTCAGCGCCATAGAGAAAGCCATCCAGCAGTCCGACCTGGGAGTCAACCCCAACAACGACGGCAGCATCATCCGCCTGAACTTCCCCCCGCTGACCGAGGAGCGCCGCAAGATCCTCATCAAACAGGTCAAGGAGCGGGCCGAGGACGGCAAGATCGCGGTCCGCAACGTCCGCCGGCACGCCAAGGACGAGATGGAGAAGATGAAGAAGGACGGGGAGATCTCCGAGGACGAGCTGAAGCGCAGTGAGAAGGAGCTCCAGAAGCTGACCGACCACTACGTCGAGGAGATCGACACGATGTTCGGCCACAAGGAGAAGGAGCTCCTGGAGGTCTGAGGACCCCGAGGGTTTCATCCATGAACCGATCACAGGACTCAGCGGGCCGCTCCGCCCCTGCGCCTGAGCCCCGCAAGGGCGCCGGGCGCAACCTCAAGCTGGCGACACTCACCGGAGTCACGCTCGCTGCGCTTGTCGTGGGCCTTCTCTACGTCGGCGCCGAGGCGTTCTTCGGCCTGGCGGTCATTGTGATCATGCTCGGACAGGCCGAGTTTTACCGGGCCACCCGCAACGCAGGCCACAATCCTGCGGCGGCTCTCGGTCTGATCGGCGGGGCAGTCGTCCTGGCCGGGGTGTTCCTCAACGGACCCTCGGCGGCCGGCCTCGCGCTGTTCGCCACCCTGGCCGCGTCGTTCATCTGGTATATGTCGTTCCCCACCCGCGTGAACCTGGTGACCAACGTCGCGATCACGATGATGGGGATCGTCTACATCCCGCTGCTGGGGTCGTTCGTGGGCCTGCTCTCCCAGCGAGAGGACGGCCGGGGCGTGACGATCGCGGCCATCGGCGCCGCTGCGGTGTACGACATCTTTGCCTACGCCGGGGGCAGCAAGCTCGGCAAGCACCCGATGGCGCCCTCGGTTTCCCCGAACAAGACCTGGGAAGGCGCCGCCGTTGCCACCCTCGCCACCGTGGCCGTGGCCTTCTTCGCCGGACCGGCTCTGGGCCCGTGGACCGCGGTCGAAGCTGCCCTGCTGGGCCTTGCGATCGCCGTGGTGGCCCCGCTCGGGGATCTCGTCGAGTCGCTGATCAAGCGTGACCTGGGCATCAAGGACATGGGGACGATCTTCCCCGGGCACGGGGGAGCGCTCGACCGCATCGACGCGATCCTGTTCGTCGCACCGACCGTCTGGTTCTCGCTGCAACTGTTCGGTCACTGAGCCGCGCTACCCACCGGACCCGTGGGATTGCGATGGTAGACTGGTCCCATGGAGGCAAGGGTGGATTCAGGCGGCCGCATCGTTGTACCGAAACCGATGCGCGAAGCGCTTGGGCTGGTGCCAGGGTCCGTGGTCGACATTACGCCTTATGGGGCCGGTCTGGCGATCATTCCGGGTGGCCGTACCGCTAGATTGGTCGAGGTTGACGGCGTGCTCGTGGGCACCTCAGAGACGGTGATCGACGACGAGGTCGTCTTTGCGCTGATCGACGCCGGCCGGAAGTGATGCCGCCTATAGGGGTGGATACCAGTGTCGCTTTAGCCCTGCTGGTTGCGAGTCACCGGCAACATGCTGCCGCGAGCGCGTGGTCGCAAGGGCGCGAAGTGGCACTTAGTGGACACGCAGCCGCCGAGACCTTCTCGGTCATGACCCGGCTCCCGGGAGACGCCCGCTTCAAGCCGGAAGATGCGGCTCTGCTTATCCGTTCTCGCTTCGCCCCCTGCCTGGTGGCGGACAATCCAACCCTGACGAACCTTCCCGACATCCTCGCCCCGCTGGGGATTGCCGGGGGCGCCGTCTACGACGCACTGGTTGGTCTGGCTGCTCGGGATAACGGCGTGCAGCTGGCGACCCGTGACGCCCGGGCATTACCGACTTATGAGCGCTTGGGTATCAGCGTCGTTGTCGTCGAGTGACTCTCTAAAATGGCCCGCGCTCCGCTAACCTTCCGAAGATGACGCATCATGGATTAATGGATCTTTTCGACAGCCCCCAAAGCATTCGCGTCGCCATCCTGGGATCGACCGGCTCAATAGGCACCCAGGCCCTCGAGGTTGTGCGTGCCTACCCGGAGCGGTTCGAGGTCGTGGCCCTGGCCGCCGGGTCGGACACCGCCGCCCTGATGGCCCAGGCCAAGGAGTTCGACGTCAAGCTGCTGGGCATAGTCAACGGCCCGATCGACGCCCCGGACGATGTCACGGTGTTCGAGGGCCCCGACTCTGCGGAGCGGGTCGTCCAGGAGTCCGATGCCCACCTGGTCCTGAACGCAGTGGTCGGATCGGCCGGCCTCAAGGCCACCATGGCCACGATCCTCGCCGGCAAGACCCTGGCGCTGGCCAACAAGGAGTCGCTCGTCGCAGGCGGCGAGCTGGTGATGAGCAAGACCTTCCAGGGCCAGCTCCGCCCGGTGGACAGCGAGCACTCGTCGCTCTGGCAGCTGCTCGACGAGCTCCCGCCCGACCGGGTGCGCAAGGTCCTGCTGACCGGCAGCGGGGGACCGTTCCGGGGCAGGACCACCGAGGACCTTCGTGAGGTGACGGTGGCGAACGCCATCAACCACCCGGTCTGGTCGATGGGGCCCAAGATCTCGGTCGACTCGTCGACGCTCATGAACAAAGGCCTGGAGGTCATCGAGGCCCACTACCTGTTCGGCCTCACCTACGACGAGATCCAGGTGGTGATCCACCCGCAGGGCATGGTGCACGGGATGGTCGAGACGATGGACGGGTCGGTTTTCGCCCACGCCGCGCCGCCAGACATGCGCCTGCCGATACAGCTGGCGATGGCTTACCCCGGCCGCCTCGGCGCTCCCTCTAACCGGGACGGCAAGCCCCCGGGCCGGATCGACTGGTCGACACCGCAGTCGATGACCTTCGAGGCGCCGGACCTGGAGACCTTCCGATGCCTGTCGCTCGCCTACGAGGCAGGCCGCAGGGGCGGCACGTTCCCGGCGGTGCTGAACGCAGCCAACGAGGCGGCCGTCGAGGCGTTTATTGCCGAGCGGCTGGACTACTTGGGCATTCCCTCAATTGTCGAAACCGTGCTGGAGCGCCACGAAGGCTGCGAGCCGTCGCTGGAGGCGATTCTCGAGCAGGACGCCTGGGCCCGCTCCGAGGCGGCATCCCTAATCAACTCAAGGAGCCTTGTTTGAACTTTGCCGCCGGCGTCTTCATCTTCATATTCACCCTGCTGTTCATGGTGACCTTCCACGAGTTCGGCCACTACATCACCGCCCGCAAGTTCGGGATCAAGGTCGAGGAGTTCTTCATAGGCTTCGGCCCCCGGCTGTTCTCCCGCTGGCGGGGAGAGACCGAGTTCGGCGTGAAGGCCATCCTCCTGGGCGGCTACGTAAAGATCGCAGGCATGAACCCGTTCCAGGAGGTTCCAGCCGAGGAGCTGCCCCGGACCTTCGGCGCCAAGCCGGCGTGGCAGCGGGCGATTGTGCTGGTTGCAGGTTCGACCACCCACTTCATCCTGGCGATCATCCTGTTCTCCGTCCTCATCGGCATCACCGGTGTGCCGGAGCTCCGGACGACCGTCGACGAGGTCGCCGAGACCGTCGGCGACAAGCCCGGCCCCGCTCAGGCGGCGGGCCTGAAGGCGGGCGACAAGATCCTGTCGATCGACGGAACCCGCATCACCAACTGGGACCAGGTTCGTCCGCTCATCCAGCCGAACAGCGACCGGCCGCTGGTCTTCGAGGTCGAGCGGGACGGGGAGGAGCTGGAGCTCCTGGTCACGCCGGTGGAGGTCGAGGCCGCCACCGACCCGGCCAACCCCCAGGAGACCGAACGGGTCGGCCAGGTCGGCATCCTGCCGCGGGTAGAGGTCACGAAGGGCGGCCCGCTCTGGGCCCTCGGCCAGGGCGTTTCGACCACCGGCACCGCAATCAAGCAAAGCGTGATCGGGACCGGGCAGATCTTCACGTCCATGGACGACATCTTCCGGGAGCTCGGCGGGACCGGTGAGCGTGAGATCAGCGAGAATCAGCCTGTCGGCCTCGTGGGCGCCACCCGGCTGGCCGGCCAGGCAACACAGTCCGGGGCCATCGAAAACCTGGTCTCCTTCCTCGGGTTCTTCATCGTGTTCGTCGGAGTCATCAACCTGGCGCCGATCCCTCCGCTGGACGGAGGCCACCTTCTGGTTCTCGCCCTGGAGAAGATCAGCCGCCGCACGATCGACCCGAAGAAGGTGCTTCCCGTTGCCGGGTTGTTCCTCGGGTTCCTGGCGATACTGACCTTCGCCCTGCTCTTCCTGGATATAGCCCGTCCGGTGGTCAACCCCTTCCAGTAGGAGCGTGGCGGGCCCGTCAATACTCCCCTGGTACTCTGTCCTCATGGCCCTACCGAAGCAGTCCGAAGACTTTCCCGCGTGGTACCAGCAAGTTGTCAAAGGCGCCGAGCTGGCCGAGAACTCGCTCGCCCGCGGGTCGATGGTCATCCGTCCCTACGGCTACGCAATCTGGGAGGCCATCCAGGCCGGCGTCGACCGCCGCATCAAGGCGACCGGCCACTCCAACGTCTACTTCCCGCTGCTGATCCCGCAGAGCCTGCTGGACAAGGAGGCCGACCACGTTGAGGGATTCGCCCCTCAGGTCGCAGTAGTCACCCACGGCGGGGGCTCCAAGCTCGAGGAACCGTTGATCATCCGGCCGACCTCCGAGACCATCATCTGGTCGACCTACGCCAAGTGGATCCAGAGCTACCGCGACCTGCCGCTGCTTTACAACCAGTGGGCGAACGTCGTGCGCTGGGAGATGCGCACGCGCCTGTTCCTGAGGACCTCCGAGTTCTTATGGCAGGAGGGGCACACCGCCCACGAAACTGCGCCCGAGGCCATCGCCGAAGCCCGCATGATCCTCACGGACGTCTACCGTGCAACTGTCGAGGAGGACTTCGCCATCCCGGTGATGATGGGCCGAAAGAGCGCCGCCGAGCGGTTCCCCGGCGCCCTCGAGACGTTGGCCATCGAGGCCATGATGCGGGACGGCAAGGCGCTGCAGGCCGGAACATCGCACTACCTCGGGCAGAACTTCGCCAAGGCTTACGACGTGCAGTTCCTCGGCCGCGAGGGAAAGCAGGAGTACCCGTTCGCCACCTCGTGGGGGGTGTCGACGCGTCTTGTCGGCGGGCTGATCATGGCCCACGGCGACGACAAGGGCCTTCGTCTCCCGCCCAAGCTGGCGCCCTTCCAGGTAGTGATCGTCCCGATCTTCCGGGACGAGCAGAAGAGCACCGTCCTGGAGGCGGTGCAGCGGATCAGAGAGTCGCTGGGCGACGTCCGGGTCAAGATCGACGACCGGGAGGAGTACCGGCCCGGCTACAAGTTCAACGAGTGGGAGCTGCGCGGCGTGCCTCTGCGGCTTGAGATCGGCCCGCGGGACCTCGAGGCGGGGCAGGTCATGGGCTACCGCCGGGACACCGGCGAGAAGTCGGCGATCCCGCTCACGTCACTCCCGTCGGCCGTTCCGGAGATTCTGGCCGACATCCAGCGCAACCTTTTCCGGTCGGCTCTCGACTTCCGAACCGACCACACCTTCTCGCCCGGCTCCTACGATGAGCTGGTCGACCTGCTGAAGGACGCGTCCGGTTTCGTCCAGGGGGGCTGGTGCGGCAACCCGGACTGTGAGACGAAGGTCAAGGACATGACAAAGGCCACCATCCGGGTGCTGCCGCTGGATCCGGCCGACCAGGAGGGCAGCTGCATCGTGTGCGGTTCCCCGGCCACCGAGCTGGCGACCTGGGCCCAGTCCTACTAAGCGAGCGCCGCAGAATGCCGCCATAGGTGGCAAACTCAGTAGGTGTTCTACGGACTGGCGTTTCTGTTTTCCCTGGGGCTGCTGGTCTTTTGCGTTCTCGACTGCATAGCCACCGACTCGTCTCTGGTCCGCAATCTGCCGAAGACGCTCTGGATCATGCTGATCATTTTCCTGCCGACCATAGGTTCGGTTGCGTGGCTGCTACTCGGCCGGCCTGAGAAGACCAGGCCCTACCCGGGTGACAGCCGGACTCGTGCCAATCCGCCCGCGGCCCGGCCGAAGCGCCCGCTGGGCCCGGACGACGATCCGAGATTCCTGGAGATGACTCGCAACCTCACCCCTCCGAAGTCGCCCGAGTCCGCCGAACCCGTGAAAAAGGTCAATCCGGCGCCGGAAGCGACCACCAAAACGCCGCAGCCGGCCGGTGAGCACGGCGTGAACGAGCTGAAAGCCTGGGAAGAAGATCTCCGCCGGCGCGAAGAAGAGCTCCGACGCAGGTTGGAGGGCGAAGGCCCCGCCGGAGACTGATCGCCGCCGTTTGGCCGGCAGTCCCGGCCGCTCAGTTGGGGCGCGGTCGTGTGGGGCTCTTCAGCCCCAGGTTCTCCCGGAAGTCGATCTTGGCGAAGCGGGGTTGCTCGAGCCGGGGGATCACGACCCGCGGCGGGTCGGGCACCAGGGTCACCTTGCGCTGAAAGTACCGGGGGAACAGGTCCAGCTGTGGAGGCCAGTCATCCGGGTCGATGGTGTTGGCGATGTCGTGCCACATCGGGCGGTGGTCGTCGTACGTCGTTCCCTCGAAGGTAAAAGTGTTGTCGGGCTTGCCGAGTCCGCTCAACGTGCAGTTGAAGATCGCGACGAACGTGATGCCGTCGGAGCGGCAGTCGGCGTCGCCCTGCGAGCCGGGGATGCCTCCGCCGTGCCGGAAGACGGTCACACCTCCGGTGAGTGTTTCTTTGGCCCACACCGGGAGGTCTTCGGCAGGAGTGTCGATCAGGCCGTTTTCGGGCTTGCCGATCTCGGCCAGAAACCTGGCGTGGTCGACCGCGGCCAGCGCCCACCCGCCGAATCCGGCGAAGTTCCGGTTGTTCTCGAACCCGTACTGGAGCGGCACGTCCCGGCCGTCCTCGTGCATCACGCTCGGCCCCACGTCCGGCGGAACCAGGTGGTAGGTCACCTCGCCCGGGTTTCGATTCTCCTTGAGTGTCTGAGTGAGACGCGGACGGCTCGTGTTGATTCGGTCGAAGATGCCCTTCTTGACGGCCGTTTCGTAGGGCATCCCGCTCGCCTTCTCCAGGACCAGTCCGAGCAACAGATAGCCGAAGTTGCTGTACGGCCATTCGTCGGGATCGGCGGCGCCCGGGACGAACTTTCCCGGCACGAAGTCCATGGGTTGGGTTGCTCCCCACCTGGCAATCTCCCACGGGTCCGCCACCGGAAGGGGATGTCCGAACGCCTGGGCGATTTCGACGTCCTTGAGGAACGTCGCCTCGCCCACCGAGCCGTCGCCTCGAGGGTGCCACCCTCCCAGGTGGTTCATGAGGTGGCCGACCTCCACCAGGTGCAGGTAGTGGCCCTTGGTCATGGGGTCCGCCGGTTCGTTGTCCTGCTGGATCGTCGACCCGTCGGGCGGGGGCTCCAGCTGAAGGATGTCCTGGATCTTGTCGGTTAGCTTCAGCTTGTTGGCCTCGAGGAGGCGGTAGATGCCCACACAGGTGATGGGTTTGCTCATGCTGGCGATCCGGAAGATGCTGGTTACCTCTATCGGTTCGGCGAGGAGGGCCGACTTATGCCTGAGCGAGTAGGCACGGGCCAGCACCAGCCGCCCATCCTTCACGACCGCCAGCGTTCCGCCGAAAAAGTCGTTTTGGGACATGAACGCCTTCATGCCGCGTTCGAAGCGTTTTAGTGATCCCTTGGGGGGTTCGCCGTCGATGCGCCACACCCGGCCCTTGGCGTCGGGGCCTTCCAGGATCTCGGAAGCCGGCTTCTTGCCGGGGACCGCCGGGCCCTGCTTTTCCACGCCGCCCATGGAGACCTCCATCCAGCACCTGGCTGTGGGCTGTCCAGTCAAGCACAGGGCGGTTGGAGCTTCAAGACATTATTCACTCCCACGCTGCGAGCGAAGGCCTGGTTAAGGCGGTGGTGAGAGCGTCCCGGAAGGCACGGGTTCCTGTTCCCTTTTTGGCGACCCGTCGGGTGACAGCAGCGTATACTCCCGGACCTCCAAGCCCCACCTGGACTGCCTGCCGACCAGGGCGATCCGGTCTCCCCGCCTGAGTGCGATGGCCTCCTCGAAGTCGAGTTTGCACACCTTGCGGCTGAACAAGATGGAGTCGCCCTCGAGATTGGCGCTGTCGTCGCATGCGCTTCGCCGGTTGTGGCTGGATGACCGGACTGTTTCAATCACTCGCACCTGCTCCGAAGACCCGATCTCGTGGAGGACGAACGCCACAGCACCTACGCAGTGGGCGCCGGCAAACGCAGTCATGAACGGCAGCGCGATGGTGCCGACAATCGCCCTGAGCCTTTCCCGGGCGCCGGCCGTCTTCTTGTACTCCCGCCACATCGGAGCGGCCAGCACTACAGTGACGGAGATTGCAAAGAGAACCGCAACCTGCTCGGCCCATGATCTCAGGGACGGGTCGGGGATGAACCTGGTGTTTGCAAAGAGATAGATCACCGAGACCAACAGCGGCACGAACAGCAAAGCGCAGGCCACAGTGAGCCGCAGGATCTTAAGCCGCCGGGGCGGCGTGCGCTGGTAGTTCTGGATGAAACCGGGGGTCGTCATCCCGCGGACGAGGCGATGGCGTGACAGGCCCCCCGGCCCTCGGCGAAGGCCGCCACCCGGCCGCCGGTGATCCGAACTGCAACCTCCGTGTCGTTGCCGGGTGCGGTCACCCCGGCGGCCGCCGCCAGCGCGCCCCGCTCATCGGAGATCACCTGTAGGAGCGGCCATGCCCGCCGCGGAAACGCCTGGCGTATGCAGTGGCAGACCTCGGCAACCGCCAGCCGGGCAAGCGGCCGCAGCTCGCGCGGTTCACCCGAAACGGCCACGCAGGTCACCTGCAACCCGTCCGGTCCCGACCGCACGGCTTCCTCGACGGCCGAAAGCCGGTTGAGGCCTAGAACCGCCACGACCTGGTCGCTGCCCAGGTCGGCCGGCTCGGCCGTTACGAGATCCAAAGCCGGGGGAGGGGTCCACGTCCTGTCGACCGGTGACGACTTGGTGAGGAACGGCACCTCCAGCCAGCCGCCGTCGAGGTCCAGATCGGCCAGGTGCCTGCATGCGATGACGACGTTGAACTCGTCGACGAACCCGGGCGCCGCTGCTGCCATCTGACCCGAGCCGTGCAGAAGCGTGAGCGCCATCTCAGCGAGCGGCACCAGGCGCCGCCGCCTCCCACGCGCCGGTTGAAGGCGCTCCAGCGCCAACCCCAGAAGAATCGCATCCAGGCTCATCAACTGTGCCCAGGCCGACCGAATCCGTTCGTCCGAGAGCACCTCGGTGATCAGGTCGATTCCCAGCCGGCTCGAACCCAGAGGTTCGTCGGTTGCCAGCGGCAGCCGGGCCAGCCAGGCGCGAGCGAGCGTGCCCAGGGATTCTGCGGGCGTAAGGCCGGGTTGGTGGTGGGGGAGGGCGGGAGCCCGCTCGGCCAGGTCGGCGAGCACTCCGAAGTAGAGGGCCCGCTTGCCGGAGAAGTTGCTGTAGACGGCGCCCCGGGTCAGATCGGCCCGTTCGGCAATCGCGTCAACCTTCGCGTCACGAAAACCTCGCTCCAGGAACTCTGCTTGAGCCGCCGCCAGCACCCTGGCCCGGTTGCGCTCCTGAATCTGCCCTCGCGTGAGGCGGCCCATCCAAGACTCCGTTCGGTTTGACCACGATTAAGATACAGCTATCATTCTGATGATCCCATCATTTGAACCTCAGAATGGAGCCAGTGGTGAGCGAAGCGGTCGACACGAAACAGGTCCCACAGATCAATCTCGCAGACCCGGCCGTTCTGGCCGACCCCTTCACGGCGTACGGGCGGGTGCGCGAGATTGCCCCGGTCGCCCAACTCGTGGCGACAGGCATGGGGCCGATGTGGGCGATCCTGCGCCACCAGGAGGCCCGGGCCATGCTCGCCGACAAGAGGTTCGAGCTCAACTCCAAAAGCTACATGCGGCCCGACGTGCCCGAGTCCTGCCTGCGCTACATGAGAACTATGAGTGAGATGGAAGGACCGGAGCACGCCAGGCTCCGCAAGTTGGTGTCGCCGTCGTTCACCGCGCGCCGGGCCGCCGAGTTCCGGCCCCGGATCCAGCCCCTCGTCGACCGGCTGCTGGACGAGCTGCCCGAACACGCCGAAGGTGGCTCGGTCGACCTGCTCGAACACCTTGCCCGGCCGCTGCCCGTCGACGTGATCTGTGAGCTGGTCGGCGTCCCGGAGCCCGACCGCACCCGGTGGCGGACCTACGGGACTGCAGTCGCGTCCGGCTGGGGCGAAGCGTTCACCGAAGCCATCCCCGCCATCATGGAGGGCGCCAGGGCCGCCATCGGGCATCGCACCGCCGAGCCGGCGGACGACCTGTTGTCCGAGCTCATCCGGACCCAGGCCGAAGACGGCGACCGGCTCCACGCCGACGAGGTTGTGACCCTGGTCTGGCACCTGGTCCTGGGAGGGCAGACGCCGGCCAACCTCATCGTCAACGGGCTGGAGGCCCTGTTCACCCACCCGGATCAGCTGCGCGCGCTTCGGGAGGACCCGGCTCTGATGCCGGGTGCGGTCGAGGAGCTGGTGCGCTGGTGCGGGCCGCAGCTCCTCACAATTCCCCGCTACGCGCAGGAGGACGTGGAGGTAGCCGGCGCTCGGGTGAACAAAGGTGACGCGGTCACGGCATCTCTCGCCGCGGTGAATCGCGATCACCGTGCCTTCGTGGACCCGGAACGGTTCGACGTCGGCCGGCCGGTGGGGACGGTGGGCAACCTCGGGTTCGGCCACGGACCGCATTTCTGCCTCGGAGCTGCGCTGGCCCGGGTGGAGACCGACGTGGTTCTGACAACGCTGCTCCGCCGTTTCCCCGGGCTGAAGCTCGCGGTTCCGGCCGGCGAGCTCCGGCGCACACCGGACCCCGGCACCTGGCGGCTAACCTCGCTGCCGGTAGCCCTGTCCTAGGGCTCTCGGGGCGAGCAGGGCTGGTTCCACCGTTCGATGACCGGCGTCTCCCGTTCGTAGGAGAGGATCGACACCGACGCGGGGTCCAAAGCCAGGTGGCGGCCGTTGATCGCATCGAAGCCGCACCAGCGGGCGGTCAGTATCCGTAACTGGTGGCCGTGGCCGAAGAGCACCGTCCGGCCTCCCGAAGAGCGGACCAGCTCGATCACCCGGTCGGCCCGCACGCCCACCTGTTCGACAGTCTCGCCCTTTGGGATCTCGGCGTCCCACACGGTCCAGCCGGGCAAGGTCTTTCGGACCTCTTTGGTCGTCAGTCCCTCGTAAACTCCGTAGTTCCACTCCCTCAGGTCGTCGTTGGGCCGGAGAACTTCGCCCACGCCGGCCAGTTCGGCCGTCTCGGCCGCCCTGGACGAGGGGCTCGTCAAAGCCAGGTCGAAATCGATGCCCTTCAGGGTCTCTCCGGCGCAGCGGGCCTGCTCCCGGCCCCGGTCGGTAAGCGGGATGTCGGCCCTGCCGGTGTGCTGCCCGGAGATGCTCCACGCAGTTTCCCCGTGCCTGACCAGGAATACCTCGACGGCGGCCGTCACTAAGCCAGCCGGGCGGCCGCGCGCCGCTGGGTGAGCGACGGCCGCATCGCAGCAAAGCCACAGGCGACGGCGACGAGCCCGTATGCGACCCAGCGTCCCGTCCCGAGCCCGGCGTAGGAGGCAAGCTCCCGGATGTTGGTGATGAAGAGCAGGCCCCCGACCGCAACGCCCAGCCCTCGGGCCGGGATGAACTTGATGGACCACGCTGCGATGGGGGCCGCAAGAACCCCTCCGGCGAGCATGGCGACAACCACCGCAAGGTTGATGCCCCCGCCCCCGACCGAGGCCAGCAGCGATCCGGAGGCAACCACCGCAACCGCAACCTCGGCCGTGTTGACCGACCCGATTGCGTACCTGGGAGCGACGCCCCGCTGGAGCAGGAACGGGGTGACGACCGGCCCCCAGGCTCCGACGAGCCCGTTGGTCACTCCGCCGGCGCCGGCCACCAGCAACGTCCCTTTTTCGTCGTACTTCAGGCTCTCGCCCGCAACCCGGTCCTGGTCGGCCGACTTCGGGGGGAGGGCCCGGCTGAATCGCCAGAGGATCCGTCCGGCCATGATCAGCAGGATTCCGGTCAGAACCGGTTTCAACTGGTCACCGTCGATGTTGGCCAGGATGGTGACTCCGATAAGCGCACCGATCGAGCCGGGTATCGCCAGGCGCAGAACCAGACGGCGATCGATGTTGTCGAACCGCCAATGGGAGATGGCGGCAGTCACCCCGGTGGCGACTTTGGCCAGGTTGACCGTGGTCGAGACCGCCGCAGGCGAGAGGCCGGTTCCCAAAAGGATGCTGGACGAGGCGGGTCCGAAGCCCATACCGAGGGCTCCGTCGACGAACGACGCGATAAACCCGGCGAGGAAAACGATGACCAGCTCATCCATGTCTATTAAGCTACTAGACTTTGTAGAGTCTTGTCGAGGGCCGGCAATGGATTTCGCACCGCCCGAGAAGATGGTGGACATTCCCACCCGGCGGGTGTAGACCTTTGTCGAAGGTGTATCGGTGTGCTGCCTCGGCCAAGGGACGGAGCACGGGTATCAGAAACATTCCTCTTCCCGGAGTAGTGGGCTCAGGCCCTATACGCCCGCGGCCGCTCAGATTCGAGGTCCCCACCAGCCCCTGTTAACACGCGAGCGGCTCCGCGCGAAGGGGCCGGGAAACGAGAGCGAGATGAATGCTGCTAGCCGGATGCGGGCCGGTTTGGTTGTTCTCCTGGTCCTTATCCCCACTGCGTGCAACAACACGCCGACCGACACTCCGAGCGAAACTGCCTCAGCGCCGGACCCCTTTGCTCTCCCGGCGCCGCCCCCGAGCAGCGTGTACGACGGTCCGCTGTTCGCCAACAGCGTCGACTATCCCGACGGCACCGAGCAGGCACCCGCAATGCCGTGGCGTGACGCCATCGGCGGCGGAGCCATCACCGTCCAGAACGCCAACGCCTACGTACTGGCTCTGAAGTCCCACATTGCAGATGACATGAAGACCCTGCTGTTCGAATACCCGCAATGGGACGCCGCCGAGGCCGGTTGGTACAACCAGCCGTGGGAGTCGAGCATCCGGGAGCCCATCCACGGCACGTTCGTGGGTTCAACCTTCGACAAGAACATGTTTCCGCAGTCCGGACTCACGGGTGACATGACTACGCACGTCCTGACCCTGTACGACGAGACCGCCGGCCAGAGCCTGGGGAACGTATGGGGGGACACCGCGCTGGATCCCGAAGCCGGGATCGAGGACGGGGGCCAGCAGATCCCGGAGGGGGGAATCGTCGTCAAGCCGGCGTTCACCACCGCCGACGGCGAGTTGTGGCCGCCCATGGACAACGCCTATGCGTGGGAGATCTACGCCAAGCCGGGCGACGGGTCCGAGGGATCTGCCGAGGTCCAGGACGTGTCGTTCTTCCAGTTCGACATCATCGTCAAGGACTCGGTGGCCGCACCGAAGACCCAGTGGGTTTTCAGCACCCTGGTCTACGACAAGGACGCCCCGGGCGACGACTGGGACAAGATGATCCCGCTTGGAGCAATGTGGGGAAACGACCCGACCGTAATGTCCCCGGAGGGTTGCAACCCGGTTGCTTCGGCCGGCCCCGTGACCTGTCCGGCTCTCAGTGAGACCTGGATCAACCCGGATGCACCCGTCTACGCCACCGAGACCCTGGGCTGGGGGGGCCGGCTCTCCGGTCCGAACGACGGCGCAGTCGACACCAACGCAGCGATCCTTCAGCCCGATGGTACGTCGGTCAAGTACGAGGGCCGGTACGCCATGTCGTCCTGCATGAGCTGCCACGGACCGGCGGAGTACCCAACTGAGTCGTTCCTGCTCCCGGTCAAATCGACCTGCTCCGGGGATAGCTGCCGTCCGGACACGGACGGCTCGGGGCCCGACTCGTCGCTGATCTACTACCCGGCCGGATCTGCCGAGTTCATGCGCTGGTTCCAGGACCGGGCCGGCGACGTGCCGCAGGACGAGGGGTCGACCGCCCTGGACTACGACATGGACTACGCCTTTAAGGCGCTGCCCATCTGGTTCAACGAGACGGACCAGGAGGGCGACCTGAAGTTCATTGAGGCGTTCAACGACTACCGCGGGCTGGGAAGGTCGGTCCTGAGAGACGGAAAGCTGGGGACCAAAGCGTCGCCCTCACCGTCGGCTTCCCCCTAGTCGACCAGCAGAACCTCGGCAATGGCCACGCCGGCGTCGTGGGCCAGGGACACCAGCGCAGTGCTGGACCCGGCCAGCTCGGCGGCGTGGCCGGTCAGCACCAGCGTCGGGCGCCCGCGGTTGACACCGGACACCACCTCCACGTCGATCCAGCTGACCAGCGGCCAGCCCTCGCCGAGCGCCTTGAAGGTTGCCTCCTTCGCCGCCGCCCGGGCGGCGAAGTGCTGCGGAGGGTGC
>DASTUJ010000208.1 GCA_035759705.1 Actinomycetota bacterium
CGCAGCAGACGCACAAGAGCCTGGCCGGGTCGGGCGACACCCTGACGGCCCCCATGCAGGGCACGATCGTCAAGGTCCTCCACGTCCCCGGAGACCGGGTGAAGGCGGGCGACGCGATCCTGGTCCTGGAGGCGATGAAGATGGAGAACCAGATCGTGTGCCACATGGACGGCGTGGTGACGCAGGTGCGGGTCAAGGCGGGGCAGACGGTGGCGCTGGGCTCCGAGCTGGCGGTAGTCGAAGCCGGGTAGGGAGTGCCTCAGGACTTGTCCTGGATCTCCCAGGCGTGGTCCAGCACGTGCCACGCCTCCCGCCGGACGAAGTAGGGAACCGGCCAGCCCTTCTCCGGCTTGCCTCCCCCGGGCACGATCTTTTCCATGATGGCCGCCCGCACCTCCTCGATCGCCTTTCGGTTACCCATCTCAGGCTCCTGGATCTTCAGCCCGATGGTCCTGGCGTAGGCGTTCTCTGCCCCCAGCACGTGCTGCATGACCTGGTCCCGGTCCCGGCCGCCTCCCCGGGGCCCCTTCTTCAGAGCCGGCGGGGCCCCGGCAACCACGTCGTCCAGCAGGTCCCATGCCGCCTGCAGCAGGTCCCGCAACCGGTTGGCCTCGGCCCGGTCGAAGTTGTCGTAGTCCGCGCTCGCCACCTTGCCCGGGGCGCCGAAGTCGGTGGTGCCGCTGCCCTCGATGCGCTCGACGACCGTAAAACGCTCGGCCTCTATCTTCGGAAAACGCTTGTGCGCCCGTTTGGCCACCTCGGCGTACCTGGGGGCGGACTCGATGAGCGCTTCAATCGCCGCCTCCTCGGTCTTGCCCGAACGGCACCAGCCGGGCCAGTCGAGCGAGCAGGCAAAGGTTCGCTTCGACCCGATCTCGAGGTAGACGGGGATCTCGATGCCAGCCAAAGTTTGGAAACTCCTTCATCCTGGGGAGGTAAAAGCGCCAGACGGGAAGAGCTTTCTGAAAGTTTTCCTTAAATCGCCGAGGAATATGCCGATAGAACCAGGTCTGTTGTATTTGCGGGGGGAAGATGAACAAAAAGCTCATTGCCGGCGTTTGTCTGGCCGTGGTTCTTGTATTAGGCGGGATTCTCGCCTTGACGCTCTCCGGGGACGACTCCCCCGGCGAGGCCCGGGGTGACTCGCCTTCGCCCTCCGGAACCACACCTACGACCTCTCCGTCCGCTGCGACCTCTCCGTCTCCCGGCGCCTCCGGGTCTCAGACCGCTCCCGGCGCCGTCGCTTTCCCAACCCCTTCACTGCCCGCCGGGTCCGAGGATGCCGAGACCGTGATGGCCATCAACCAGATCATCTTCGAGATCACCCAGGACGCGATCAACCGCCCCAAGGACCAGAGGATGACCTCCGAGGAGATCAACGCACTCATTCAATCCAGGATCAAAGAGCTCAGGGAACGCCAATAGGAGGAAGGAGTCACCGCACCGCTCTCACAGATGGAAGCCAAGCCAACGGGGAGAACGTGAATGAACAAACCGACCAGAGCCATCGCCGCTCTCACATTGTTGGTCGCAGCAGGGGTATATGCAGCACCTCTCCAGGCCGTCGAGTCCGAGTCTGCGACGGCCGAGCAAAAGATTTGCGAAGCATTGGGACCGCTTCGGGACACTCTGGCGACCGCGGTCCAAGCCGCCACCGCCGCCGTTGCGGCCCGGGAGGATGCGGTCAACGACGCCGCCGACGACCTGGACGACTCCAGCACGGCTCTCGGCACCACCGGTCTTGCATTCATCCGTGCGCTCGACGGCACCGGCAACGAGAGGACGACACTTAACGCCTACAACGCCGCTGCAGCCCAGTTCAGCCAGGACGTCGTGGCTTTCGTCGACGCCGTCGAAGATTTCGACGCAGCCCTTCTCGACATCGGGATGAAAAACGCGGTCCTGCGGTACTACGCCGGCCTCTGCCCGGCTCCGACGCCGAGCCCCACCCCGAGCGTCAGCCCGACCCCGAGCGTCAGCCCGACCCCGAGCGTCAGCCCGTCTCCGAGCGTCTCTCCGACCCCCCCGCTGGGAGGCCTGGGGAACCTGCTCAGCAACCTGCTCGGCGGACTGTTCGGACGGCCGTAGCGTGCGGCCCGTCCCGGCAGCTTCCGACCGCTATCCAAGGAGACTTTGATGACTAGGACACCTCGAATACTCGTAGCAGCTTTGACCTCGGTGCTGATGCTCGGCATCTTTGCGGCTCCGGCGTCCTCGGCCGAGGCGGGCAGCGTGGAGGACACCACGTGCGATGCGCTCGGCCCGACAACCGCCACCTTCGCCGAAGCGGTCGCGCTGGGCATCGACAACGTCGAGGAGGCCCAGGAGGCTTTCGACGCGGCCGACTCGGCCCTCGACGCGTCCAGCGCCGCCCTGGGGACCACCGGTCTCGCCTACATCCGGGCGCTCGACGGCACGGGCAACGAGAGGACGACCCTGAATGCGTTCTCCGCCGCGGCCATCGCCTTCAGCGACGACGTCGTCGACTACGTGGACACGGTCGACGACTACTCGAGCGACCTCATGTCCACCGGTCTCAACTCGTCGGTGCTGAACTACCTGACCGGGCTCTGTCCCGCCTGATCCAGCCCGCAAAAAGGGGCCCCCTCGGGGGCCCCTTTGGTGCTTGGAGTACCTACTCGGGCAGGCCCGCGATCTTCAGGCCTGCGCCGGGGTCGAGCTTGTAGCGGATGTTGATGCCGATCAACAGGGCGGTCAGCGACTCGAGGATCCGAGCCGTCTCCAGAGGCCCGCAGTCCACGTAGCGGGCACCCTCGATCTTGGCGACGAACTCCTTGACCACCTCGCGGCCGGCCATGTCTCCACAGCACAGGATGTCGCCGCCGAGGGGCGAGTCGAACTTGACCAGCTTGGCCCCCATCACGGTGTGGAAACCGGAGACCAGGGGGTTGTCCTTGCCCAGCAGGCCCTTGGCCATCTGCGCCACCGAGCCCTCCCAGATGCCGAGCAACCGGGTCGGCTTGCCGCCGACCTCACTGGCCAGCGGGACGTTGCAGTCGAGCACCACCGCGCCGGACTTCAGGTTGGGCTTGATCGCTTTGTAGGTCGGCGCCAGGCCGGGGAACGGGACGGTGACCGCAATCAGGTCGGCCCCCTTTACCGCGTCCTCGTTGGCCGCGCCCGAGATGTTAGCGGCTCCGCCGAGCGCCTCCTTGGCCTCCCCGGCGACCCGCTCCGCCTTCTCGGCCGCCCGGCCGCCGATGACAACCTCGTCGCCGGCGTGCGCCGCTCGCAGGGCAATTCCGTAACCGATTCCCGCAGTTCCGCCAACTACAGCTACTCGCATTGGACTCCCTTGAACACTCGTTGTTTGGGCCCGGATTTCAGGCCGCCCAGATTCGGCTGCCCATTCTATTGGGCGATCTACGCTCAGGTTATATTGGGCTCACCAGTGGAGCCTTCCGTAGACCAGCCCGCGTACAAGCGCACCCTTTACAAAGGTGGGAGCGGCATGTGGTCGTGGATCCTGCACCGGGGCAGCGGGCTGGCCGTCCTGGGATTCCTTTTCCTGCACATCCTGGACACCTCGCTGGTGATGTTCGGCCCCAAGGCCTACAACACCATGGCTCACTTCTACGAGACCGCGTTCTTCCGGCCTCTCGAAGTCGTCCTGATGTTCCTGGTGATCTTCCACGCCTTCAACGGGCTGCGGGTGATCGTTGTCGACCTGTGGGACAAGGGCTCCCGCTACCAGGTCCAGATGAGCCGGCTGGTCTGGGTGATCACCCTCGCGCTGTTCCTGCCGTCGGCGTACATCATGCTGAAGCCGATATTCGAATGAGCGTCGCAGGGGCGTACTCCCGTCACCGCAAACACGACGTGCGGCCGTCCAGCTTCCAGGTCTGGAGCTGGTTCTTCATGCGTATCTCGGGACTGGCGCTGGTCTTTCTGGTGCTGGGCCACATGTTCATCATGCACATCATCGACGGCGGCGTGGACCGCATCGACTACAACTTCGTCTCGGCTCGCTGGGGCGGGTTCTTCTGGCGGGCCTACGACTGGCTCCTGCTGGCGCTGGCGATGCTGCACGGGGCGATCGGCGCCCGGGGCGCCATCGCCGACCACATTCACAAACCGCTCTGGCGGGGGATCGCCAAGACCGTCCTGTACTCGGTGGTGTTCTTCCTGCTGGGAGTCGGCACGCTGGTGATCGTTACCTTCGACGCCTCCCAGATGCCGGGCGGCGGATGAAGACTACGTTCCACAGGTACGACTGTCTGATCGTCGGCGGCGGCGGCGCCGGGTTGCGGGCCGCCCTCGAGGCCTCCGGCCGGGCGTCGACCGCCGTGATATCCAAGCTCTACCCCACCCGGAGCCACACCGGCGCTGCGCAGGGCGGCATGTGCGCGGCGATCGGTAACGTCGAGGAGGACAACTGGGAGTGGCACACCTACGACACGGTCAAGGGCGGCGACTACCTCGTGGACCAGGACGCCGCCGAGATCATGTGCCGGGAGGCGGTGGAGGCGGTGCTGGACCTGGAGCACATGGGCCTGCCCTTCAACCGCACCGAGGAGGGGTTCATCGACCAACGCCGCTTCGGCGGCCACACCCGCAACCACGGCGAAAGCGCGGTGAAGAGGGCGTGCTATTCGGCCGACCGGACCGGCCACATGATCCTGCAGACCCTGTTCCAGCAGTGCGTGAAGAACGACGTGACGTTCTTCAACGAGTGGCACGTCCTGGACCTGATTTTGATCGATGGCCCCGGCGGTGACGGGCCGGCCGGCAAGGCCTGCACGGGCCTGGTCGCCTACGACCTGAAGGGCGGCGGCCTGCACGTCTTCCAGGCCAAGAGCGTCCTGTTTGCCACCGGCGGGTTCGGGCGTCTGTTCAAGATCACCTCGAACGCCCACACGCTCACCGGCGACGGCCCGGCGGTCTGCCTGCGCCGGGGCATCCCGCTGGAGGACATGGAGTTCTTCCAGTTCCACCCGACCGGCATCTCGGGCATCGGCATTCTGCTCAGCGAAGCCGCCCGGGGCGAGGGCGGGATCCTCGTCAACGGCGAGGGCGAACAGTTCATGAAGCGTTATGCCCCCACCATCGCCGACCTGGCGCCCCGGGACATCGTCTCCCGGGCAATCCACACCGAGGTCCAGGAGGGCCGGGGCATCGGCGGCAAGGACTACGTCTACCTGGACCTCACCCACCTCGGCCGGGAGGTTATCGAGACCAAGCTGCCCGACATCGCAGGATTCGCCCGGATGTACCTGGGGGTCGAGCCGATCACCGACCCGGTCCCCATCCAGCCGACCGCCCACTACGCCATGGGCGGCATCCCGACGACAGTCCACGGGCAGGTCGTCACCGACGCCGGCGGGACCACGGTGCAGGGACTTTTTGCCGCCGGGGAGTGCGCCTGCGTCTCGGTGCACGGGGCCAACCGGCTGGGGACCAACTCGCTGCTGGACATCATCGTGTTCGGCCGCAGGGCGGGCATCCGTATGGCGGAGCACGCTCTGGTCACCGAGTTCATCGACCTGCCCGACACCCCGGAGGCGGCGGTGGAGGCCGAGATCTCCGCTCTGCTCGGCCGGGAGACCGGGGCCCGGCCGGTGACCCTCCGGGAGGAGCTGCAGGCCAGGATGACCAACGACTGCGGCGTCGAACGCAGCGAGGAGTCCCTCACCCGGGCCGCCCAACACATCACGGAACTGCAGGCCCGGTACCGTGAGGTTGCCATCGACGACCGGTCGAGCGCCTACAACCAGGACCTCATGGAGGCGATGGAGCTCGGCTTCCTCCTGGACCTGGCCGAGGTCACGGTCGCAGCGGCGCTGGCCCGCACCGAGAGCCGCGGCGGCCACTACCGCAAGGACTACCCGGACCGGGACGACGAGAACTGGCTGAAGCACTCCCTGGTCGCCCGGGACGCGGCCGGGTCGCTGACCAAGTCGTTCAAGCCGGTTCAGATCACCCGGTACCAGCCGACCGCCCGAAAATATTAGTGCCCTGACAGGGCACTCTAGGTCACGGCCTCCCGCTCCTGGATCGGGTAGGCGCCGGGCCACCACCTGGGCCGGGGCTGATCGGACAGGTTCTCGTCGCCGTACTTTTTCGACAGGTAGACGGCGATGGCCCAGGGCAGCAGTCCGTACAGGATGTGTGCCACGAAGTTGGTCTGCGACAGGACCAGGTAGGACTGCACCGCGTTGCCCCAGCCATGGAGAAGGACCATCAGCCAGGTGCTCTCGGTGCTGTTGTAGATCCAGGTGTTCACCATCGTCCAACCGACGATCCCGAAGGTCAGCCCCAGCAACGTCGGGAGGATCAAGAGAGGTTCGTCCCGGTTGTAGTAGATCGTGAACGGGACGTGCCAGAGGCCCCACGCGAATCCGAGGATCCAGCTCGACCGGGCCGCGGTGCTCTTCGCCTGCAGGTGCGGAAGGGCAAAGCCTCGCCAGCCGGGCTCTTCCGCCAGGCCGGTGAACACGATCATGTAGAGCAGGAACGGCACAAAAGCGGCCAGGGCCAACCTTGGCTCGTACTCGCCGAACTTCATGCCGCCCAGAACGAAGCCGAGGGCGAGGCTGGCCAGAGCCAGAAGCACAGGGATAACCAGAACGATCCCGTACCAGCGCGCCGGCCTGCGCCAGGCAGCTATACGGGCGCCCCAGTCGCTGAGGCCCGCTCTGCCGTAGAGCATACGAATGAGGACCAGGGCGGCCAGTGCCGGCCCGAACTGCCCCAGGTTGAACAGCAGGAACGGAGCCAGGAGCCCCGGGGCAGGCTCCCCGCCTGCTATGTCGGTGAAGTGCCTGTAGTTGTCCTCGTTGCTGAGGTCGAAACCGTCCCGGCCGGCGAAGAAAAGGGCTGCGATCTGCAGCGGCCAGGTGATCAGATAGGTCAGGGCGAAGAAGCTGCCAACCGGGTGTTTGCGAACCATCGTCTCCTCCCCACGGCCTCCCGCCGCCCGCGCTCCGGGCGATCTCACCGGCCCGATCATTCTAGTTTTCGTCCCGGAGTCACCGCAGGACCGTTATAGGCTTCATGGTTTCCTCCGGGTAGGGACGGTGGCGATCGAAAAGAAATCCATGAAGAAGGTGGCTGCATCCGCGGCCGTGATCGCGGTCCTCGGCGCGATCCTCGTCCAGGCCCTGGGCTCGCCCGCCGCGGCGCAAACAGGCTGCCGCACGCCGGACACCGCGTCCGGGCCCGGGGCCAGGTTCCACCTCGCCACCGCCGTCCCGGGAGCGGGCGCTCTGCTGGCACAGGCTCCGGCGGACTCCTGCGTGTTCATCACCGATGGGTCGGTGGTCGAGGGGGATGCGGAGACGACGATTCAGTTCCGGATCTTCACTACGTTCCCGCTGGATTTTCCCTTTCAGGTGAACTACTCCACCTCCGGTGTGTCGGCCATCGGCGGATCCGACTACGTCGAGGTTTTCGGATCGGTCCAGCTGACGATCGCCACTCCCGGCGTCGAGATCAGCGTGCCGGTCAACGGAGACCAGGTGTTCGAGCCGGAAGAGATTTTCCACGTGAACCTCACCGCCGGCGGAGGGGGGTTCCGGATCGAGGACGGGCTGGGCGTGGGGACGATCGTGAACGACGACCCGGCGCCGCCGGGACCGCAGGCCCTCCCGCCTCCGCCCCCGCCGGCGCCCGTCCCCCTCCCGGAAGCTCCGGCGGCAGAGGCGCTCCCTCCCCCGCCGGTATTCCCCGTCCCCACCCCCGGCGCGCCGGCCCCGCCCCCGGCTGCCTCGCCCGCACCGGAACCCTCGCCCTCCCCCGCAGCGCCGGCGGCTCCCCGGCAGACGGTTTCCGTGAGAGCGTCCGGCGGGGGGACGGCCGCTCCTCCGGGCGGATCGGTAGACGTGTCGGCCCGCGGGTTCGCCTCCTGCGCCGAGGTGCTGTTCCTGCTCGACGGCGTCCGCATCGGTTCACGAATTCCCATTAACGGGGGGACCGCCTCGCTGGACCGGGTGTCGATCCCCGGGGACACCGAGCCGGGTGTGCGCACGATATCGGCCTCTTGCAACGGTCCCGGCTTCGGCAGCCCCCGCACCCGGCTCACGATCACCTCCCCGCCGGTCCACCGCACCGCGCTGGTCACCTCGATTCCCCAGCCCTGGCAGGTTCCGCTCGACCCGGTGTCGATTGGCTTCAGCCTCCTGGCCGCTCTGGGCATGATCGTGCTGGTGGCGATCCCGGCCGAGCTGTTCAACTCGACGCTGGAGGAGAACAACGCAGAGATCCGCTCCCTGCTCCACCTCCCCGCCCGGCGCAAGGAGCCCCGGCGGCCTCTCAGCCCGGCTGCAACGTTCACCTTGTTCGTTTTCACCGGCGGGTTGCTCTACGCCCTCCTCAGTCCCGGCTTTGCCCCGGACATCTCGTCGTTTGCGCTGATCGCCGGCATGACATTTGCGCTGGCGGTAACCACAGCCGGTTTCGGGGTCCCGCAGGGGATCTACATGCGCCGCCGGTTTGGAGAGAGTGGACAGCTTTCGGTGGTGCCCGGCACCCTGGTGGTGTCGGCGGTCTTCGTCCTCCTTTCTTTGGCGGTTCACCTCAACCCCGGGCTGATCTACGGAATTGTCGGGGGGTTCGCCTTTCGTAACTCCTTAGCCCGGGACGAAGAGGGCCGCCTTGCGGCGGGGGCCACGCTCTGCTTGCTGCTGCTGTGCCTGGCCGCCTGGTTCGCCCGGGCCGCCATCTCGGGACCGGCCACCCGGCCGGACGCCGGATTTCTGATCCTGGCCGTCGAGGCAGGCCTGGCCGGGATCGTCCTCGTCGGCCTGGAGAGTCTGACGATCGGGCTGATCCCGCTGCGCGCACTGAACGGGCGAAAGATCGCCGACTGGAGCTTCCCCGCCTGGATGGCGGTCTTCACTATCACCGCGGCGGCTTTCGTCCACATCCTGCTGACCCCGTCCAGCGGGTACGTCAGCCCGCTGCAGGGCAGGAGCGCGATCATCTTCCTATCCGTGGCGGGGCTGCTCGCCGCCGGAGCGGTCGCCTTCTGGGCCTACTTTCAGTTCCGGGAACCCCGAAAAGAACACTGAGGATTCCCCCGGGCGGGTCGGCAGCTTAGGATCACCGGAAAGATGACGTCCGCCCTACTGAACAGGTTCTCGACCGGTACCCTTTTCCTGATCATCGTCGGGGGCACCACCCTGGTCGCAGTGCTCGCCAGCCTGCTCATCCGCCGCAAGTTCCCGAACCTGTCCGAATCGGACTTCGAAAACCTGACGGGCATCCTTCGGGCGGACGTCTTTGCACTGCTGTTCTCGATAGTCCTGGGCCTTGTGATCGCCGATCAGTCCGGCAACATGGCAACCGCGTCGGCGACGATCTCCCGGGAGACCAGCGCGCTGGCGGAGATGGCGGCGGCGTCCGAGGCATTTGAGCCGTCGGAACGGGTGGGGCTGTCCACCGCCCTGGACGAATACCTGCACGCCGTGGTCGACGACGAGTTCACGGCGATGTCGACCGGAAGGGCCAGCCCCCGGGCCGCCGCGGCGCTCGAAGCCCTTCACGCCGCCTACCGCCAGTACGAGCCCCAAACCGAGGTGCAGCGTGCGTTTTACTCCCGCTCGGTCGACAACCTCGGCGAGATCATCCTGAACCGCCGGGACCGGCTGCAGCAGAGCCAGGACGGACTGTCGCCGCTGCTCAGGACTCTTCTGCTCGTCGGCGCCTTCGTGTTCATCCTCCTCGCCTACCCGGCCAGCGTCCGGAACCTGCGGGCACACCTGTCGATTGTGGCCGCGACCGCGGCGTTCGTGTCCTTTGCCTACCTGCTGACGATGGTCCTCGACTACCCCTACGCCGGACAGGTTTCGGTCGACAGCTCGCCCTACAAGCTCGGCGCCCTGGCCCAGTTCTGGGGAGAAGACGACCAGCCGCGCCCGTTGGATTCGCCGCAGCTGGGGGAGATCGACGAAGAAACTCTCCTGGGGAAGTGGAACTCGCAAAACGCGTACGGGGAGATGTTGTTCCGCAAGGTCGGCGGCGAGATCCGCGGCGCCTACCGGTTGGAGAGCGGCACGGTCACCGGCACCCTGGGGGACGACGGCGTGTTCCGGGGGTGGTGGTGCCAGGAGCCGGACCGGAAGGAGCCGGACAACGCCGGAGAGGTGGAGTGGCGCCTGCTCGACGATCCCGAGACGCCGGGGGTTCAACTGGATGGGCGGTGGAGGTACGGGGCGACGGGCAGACTGATCGGGGGGTGGGACCTGACCAAGATCGGCGGGGTGGAGCCGGGCGACCTGCGGGCCCTCGTGGAGGACACCTCGCGCTTCTGCGCCCACCCCTAGATGGCGGGCTTCTGTTCGAGTCCGAGCTCGGCCAGGATCGCCGAGTAGGTCAGCTGGGCTTTCATCTCGGCGGCCCGGTTGCCCGCCCGCTCGTGAGCTGAGATCAACCTGCGCCACAGGTTGTCGCGAAACCGGTCGAGTGTCAGACCGCGTTCGCAGGCCCGCACGCAGGCATCCAGGTCGCCGGAGTCCCGGCAGGCGTCGGCCAGCGACTGAGCAGCCTCCACCGCCTGGGCACGGCAGCGTTCCCGCTCCATCACCACCCACTCCGCAGGGCCCTCCTCGCTGAGCAGGTCGCCGCTGTGCAGGTCCAACGCCAGCTGGTACGCCTGGGCCGCCCTGGGGTAGTCCTTCGCGGCCCGGGCCTGCCTTCCTTCGGCCAGGCTCTGCTCGAACTCCCTCAGGTCAACCACCGACCCCTGGGGGAGGTCCAGGCAGTAGGACTCGCCGTCCCGGCCCAGCAGCGTGTCGCCCGAAGCAAGGGGCGCGCTTGCGAGCAGCCGCCGCACCGCGTGCACGGCTACCTGGAGGTTGCGGCGGACCACCTCGCGGTCCGACTCCGGCCACAGCGCAGCGCCGATCACCTCCAGGTGGACGGGCCGGGGGAAATGAATGGACAGCATCCGCAGAAGCTGGCGCGCCCGTGGCTTGATTGCCTTGAGGTCCAGCTGGCTTCCGCCGACGGTAATCCTGTATTCGCCGAAACAACGGATGTCGACCGGGGCAGGGACCGGGTCGTCCAGGAGCTCTGCAGCCTGCGGCTGGGTCGTCCGGGCCAGGCCCGACCGGTCCCGGATCTCGCCGGCCAGGGCGCGGTAGAAATCTGCCCGGTGCGGCTCGGCGATGGCCAGGGCGTCGTAGGCGAAGTGCAGGGGCCCTCCCAGGTGGGCAGCCCTGGCGACCGACTCTGCCTGCAGGGCCGCCGTACGGGCGGAGGAGTCGCCCGACCTCGCCAGCAACAGGGAACGGACGCATAAACACCACGCCTCAAGAGTGGTGGCCCCCAGCAACCGGAAGTCTTCGGCAGCCGCTTCCAGCGGCGTTCCCGGCCCCTCCCCCGCAACCAGCCGGCCCAGCCCCTCCAGCAGCCCGGCCAGGGCGCGACCCCAGGTGTCGGCCTGCCCGTCGAAGTGGGCCCGGACCGAAGCGGCTTCGGCCAGACCCTCCCGCCTTCCGGTAAGAGCCAGGACCGCCCGGCCCACCAGCGCGAGCCAGGCGTTCCCGCAGCGGTCGGCCTCGGAGACCACCGAGTCGAGCTCGGTGGCGGCCTCGGGGTCGTGCAGCAGAAGTACAACCGCCTCCGCCAGCCGGGCCCCGAGAACCAGGCTCTCGCTCGCTTCCGGCATCGAAACGGCTGCCCGAAGCGCCTCACGGGCGTCGTTCAGGTTCCCGGCGAGGAGCGATGTCAGACCGGCCGCCACCATGTCCCTGGGCGCCGGCCGATCGGCTCCCACTACCGGAGACTGGATGGACCGGGTCGACGCCCTGACCAGCCCGTCCCAGCCGCTCAGCTGCTCCAGGGGGCGCTCCAGCCAGACGGCTATCGCCCGGCGTTCGGACCTGCAGGTTTCCATGCCGGCCTGGGTTTGGAAGGCGTTCTCGGCCCGGGTGTAAGTTTCGATCGCCTCCCGCCACTGTCCCGCCAGGCGCGGGCGGCGAGCCGACCCCAGCAGGAGCCAGGGGTTGTCCGCGGCCAGAGGCAGAGGCATCCGGTCGATCCAGGGGGCGGCGCTGCTGGCCAGCCTCGGGCCTTCGTTGGCCAGCAGCCGGCCGACTCCCTCCCAGTCCTCGGCCCGGAAGAACGCGTAGAGCGCGTCGGCGTGGTCCCCGGAATCCTCCAGAAGGGCCCCGGCCTCCCGGTAGCGCAGCCTGGCGGCGGCCTCTCCCAGCTTTTGGACCAGAATCGCCTCGAGGTGGGTTCTCAGCACGTCGTGGCACCGGTACCCATCCCCGGCCGTGGCCGAAGAGAGGAGCTGACGGTCTTCGAGTTCCTCCAGCAGGGCCGCCGACCCGGTAACCCGGAGCAGCCGGTCGCAGAGCCCGCCGGTCAACCGGCCGAGGACGCATGTCTCCACCAGGAAGGTCCTCAGGCGGACGGGCAGCTCGCGCACGACGTTGTCGGCCAGGTATTCACGTATCAACTTCGAGGACCCGTTCAGGGTGTCCAGCCGCGCCCGGCGCTCGACCAGAGGCCTGTCCCGGGTAGCCAGGTGGAACAGGTGGAGCCCGGCGGCCCAGCCGCTCGTCTTGTGCGTGAGCAGCGCCAGATCCTCGGGGAGCAGCGGATCGCGGTACAGCTCGCTATAGAGGCGCTCCACCTCCCACGCCCGGAAACGAAGGTCGCCGGCTTCGATCAGCTGAAGCCGGCCGTCCAGCCTAAGGCGGGAGAGGTTGAGCCTCGGCGAGGACCGGGAGGCGGCGACTACCGCCAGGTTGCGGGGAAGAAAGCGGACGAGACGGCCGAGCGCCTGCTCGGCGTTGCTGTCCTCCAGGGCGTGGAGGTCGTCGAGCACCAGGACCGCCTTTTGCTTCAAGCCGTGGAGAGCGGCAGCAGCTCCCTCCACCGAGCTGAAGTCGCCTTTGAGATCGGGAAGCGCTGCCCTTAGCGACGCGTCGAGGTAACGGAGCAGGTGGCCTGGATCCCTCTCGGAGCTCTCCGCCCTGAACCAGGCGACCGGCACCCGGGCGCCCGCGGCAAACTGGGCTAGGAGGGTGGTCTTTCCCGATCCGGCGGGCGCGACGAGGAGTACGAGTCCGTGCTCCCATGGGTCCTGGAGAGCACTGAGGAGCCGCTGTCGTTGCAGGCCTGAAGCCGACGGGACCCGCCACCTGGCGGGAACCAAAGGCAATTCAAGCCGGTGTTTGAAGGCCTTGGCATCCGGCATTCCAGCTACTTCCAGAGGCTGGCCGGTCGCCCGGCCAAGGGGAAAGTACTCGGGAAACTCGACGAGTATACGGGGATTTCCCGTTCTTCCGGAAGGGCCAATTTTGCAGTAGGCGGGTTCGGTCAAGAGCGCGTTTAGCGGAGGTTAAGCGGGGCTGGGGAGTATGCAGATCCCCGAGCTAGGAGAGCGATGCAAGCCCCGATCACAGTCGTCGTCCAGGCCCAGGACCCCCTTTCCAGGGAGGGCGTCCGGGCCCAGTTGCTGGAGTGTCCAGAGGTCCACCTCATGGAAGCCGGAGGAGCTCCGCCCGACGTCGGCGTGGTCGTGGGTGACGACATCGACGGCGCCGTCCTCCAGGCGATCCGGTCGCTCAGAGCCTCCGGGTGCCGGCGCCTGGTGCTCGTCGCGGGACGAGTCGACGACGCAGGCCTGCTCTCGGCGGTCGAGTGCGGCATCTGCGGCCTCCTCCGCCGGTCGGAGACGACCCGGGAGAGGCTCCTGAACACGGTTAGGTCGGCTGCGGCGGGCTCCGGGCAGCTTGCTCCCGACCTGCTGGGCCGCCTTTTGGAGCAGATGGGCCAGCTCTACTCAACTTCCCTGCTGCCTAAGGGGATCGCCCTCTCCGGTCTCACCGACCGCGAGAAGGGGGTCCTGAAGCTCGTGGCCGAGGGTTGGGGGACCTCGGAGATAGCGGCGACGCTCTCCTACTCGGAGCGCACCGTGAAAAGCGTCCTTCACGACATAACCAGCCGGCTCAACCTGCGCAACCGGTCCCACGCGGTGGCCTACGCAGTTCGGCAGGGTCTGATCTAGGTGATACACGAGGTCGACGAGACTCTGGACGGCATAGTCAAACGGGACGTCCTGAACGGCTCCAACGTCGAGGTCAGCTTCGACGCCCCCTCGAGGGAGTGGGCCGCCCGCCGGTCGAGCCCCGCGCTGAACTTCTACCTCTACGACATCACGGAGGATCTGAGCCGGCGTGACCTGAACATTCAGGAGACCAGGAACGAGCAGGGCCGGGTGGTGGCACGGAGGGTTCCCGACAAACGTTTCCGGCTGGCCTACCTGGTCACGGCGTGGACCCAGCGGCCGCAGGACGAGCACCGGCTTCTGAGCTCGGTTTTGACCTGTTTTCTGCGCTTCGACGCCCTCCCGGCCGAGGATCTCAAAGGCAGCCTGGCCGACGCGAGTACGGCGATCAGGGTGACGGTCGGCCAGCCTCTGCCGAAGGACCGCCAGCTGTCGGACATCTGGTCGGCCCTGGGCGGTGAGCTGAAGCCCTCGCTGGACCTGGTGGTAATCGCTCCGTTCGCCAGCGGCAAGGGGATGCAGGTCGGCAAGCTGGTAACCGCCGGGCCGGTCGTTCACATGACGGGTGCACAGGGCCAGGACGAGACCGTTACCCAGGCGCCGGAGGGGGGCTCCCGCAGCACAGACCCGGCGGAGCGTCCCGTCAGGATCCGACGGATCCCCACGTGAGCCCGGCAGAGTCTGCCGCCTACCTGCAGGCCCGGCTCGAGGTGGTGGAGGCCCGCGTCCGCTTCCTGGTCGACACCCGCCGCGGCGTCGACCCCAACCCCGACGATGCCTTCCGCGGCCTGTACGTCTCGGACGATCAGGTCGACCTGATGCTCGCCCCGGCCGTGCCCGCCGGGGACCGGGCGCCGGCCGGCCCCGAAGACACCCGTCGCCTGGAGCTGGAAGCCTGGGCCGACGAGCAGGAGGCCGGCGGCCGGGAGCTCCGGCTGAGGGCCCTGTGCCGCAACTTCGGCCTCGACGGCTGGGACCTGGAGATCCTCCTAATTGCCCTGGCTCCGGACCTCGATCCCCGGTTCGAGCGGCTTTACGGGTATTTGAACGACGACGTGTCCCGTCGCCGGGCGACGATCGGGCTTGCTCTGGAACTGTGCGGCCTCAGTCTGCGAAGCACGCTGGAGGCTAGCGAGGTCCTAGGCCGCGTTCACCCGGGCGCAGCCCTGGTCGCGGGCGGGTTGCTGCTGGTGGAGGAAACCGACCGGCCTTTGTTGACCCGGCCTCTTCGAGTCCCGGACCGGGTGATTGCCCACCTCCTGGGGGACGACCGCCCCCACCCGTCGATCGCCGACTTCCTCGTAAGCCACCCGCCCGTGAGGTCGGCGGGCGTCGACCTCGTCTACCTCGGGCTCGGCAGCGGCGCCCGGATCATCTATGTCCGCGAGTCGGCTGCGGCCACAGGTCTTTCGCTCGGGACCTCGGCGCTCCAGCAAGCCGGTTTGAACCCCGTGGGAATCGACTTTTCCCTTATCGAACCGGCGCGGGATCTGCCCGAGCTGCTCCAGGCCGCCATCCGGGAAGCGCGGCTGGCCGGAGGAGGGCTGGTGGCCGGGCCGTTGGACCTTCTAGCGAACGACAGGGTGGCGGCCATCCGGCTGCTCTGCGCCGCCGATTGTCCGGTGGTGCTGGTGGGATCCCGGTCATGGGACCCGACGTGGTCATCGCAGGTTGCGCTGGTGATCGACGCTCCTCTGCCCACCTACGAGGATCGGGAGCTCCTCTGGCGAGCCAGCCTGAACGGCCACGGTCCGGAGGGCGCCGACCTCGCCCGGGCGACACAACAGTTCCGCCTGACGCCCGAACAGGTCAGGCGCGCAGCCAGGTTTGCTCTCTTGAAGGCGGCGGCGTCCGGAACCGGGATCACCGTCCAGGATGTTCAGGCCGGGGCCCGGGCCCAGAATGCAGGGGCTCTCGAGCGCCTGACCCGCCGGGTAGAGCCTCGGGCAAGCTGGGAGGACCTCGTGCTCCCGGCCGACACCGTTACCCAGCTTTGGGAGCTGACCCACCGGGCCCGCCTCAGTGACCGGGTACTCCAGCGCTGGACCGGGGGGTCGGCCAAAGGCCGGGGCGTGAGCGCCCTGTTCGCCGGGGACTCGGGCACCGGCAAGACGATGTCCGCGGAGATAGTCGCAAAAGAGCTCGGGCTGGACCTGTACGTCATCGACCTGTCGACGGTCATCGACAAGTACATAGGTGAAACCGAGAAGAATCTCGAGCGGATATTCGTCGAGGCCGACCGGGTTAACGCAGTTCTGCTTTTCGACGAAGCCGACGCCATCTTCGGCAAGCGCTCCGAGGTTCAGGACGCACACGACCGGTACGCAAACGTGGAAACCGCCTACCTGTTGCAGCGAATCGAGCGGTTCGACGGCCTGGCCATCCTCACTACGAACCTTCGGTCGAACGTCGATGAGGCTTTCACCCGCAGGCTGGACGCGATCATCGACTTTCCCAGTCCGGAGCAGGACGACCGCCGGCGGTTGTGGGAAGTCCACCTTCGGCGAGGGATGGCGGCCGAGGACCTGGATCTGGACTTTTTGTCCCGGGCATTCAAGTTGTCCGGTGGCAACATCGCCAACATAGTGCTGTCGGCGGCATTCCTGGCAGCGCAGGAGGAGATCGAGGTGGGCATGGCGCACCTGATCCGTGCGACCGAGAGGGAGTACCGCAAGCTGGGCCACCTGTGCGTACCGGAGGAGTTCGGTCCCTACTACCCGCTGATCGCAAGGGCCGGGAACGGCTCGACGAGCTCCAGGTAGATCCGCCGAACCTATCTGGCTCAGGGATTCATCGCCGCCCTTTGGGGCAGCAAACAGTGCCCGAAAGTGCAGAAGGTTTCTCTTTTGGGGCGCCTGCCGGCCCATTATCATGAGCCAGGTTCACCCCCGACGGCGCGCGCCATGGATCACATCTGGAGGCCACGATGTTTGAGCGAGACCAGGAGCCCCTCCTTCACCGGCCCAACCCTGCAAGGAGCGGCGGACCCAAGCCCGGCTCACCTTCGGGAAGCGTGACCGCCCAGCTTCTGGAGCTCCAGAGGAGCGCAGGCAACTCGGGTGTCGCAGCGCTGCTGCAGAGGAAAGTGGAAGGGGAGGAAGAGACCTCGCCCGTCCGGGACCTGATGAGGAGTGGCGGGGGCAGCGCCCTGGACGAGTCGACCCGCAACTTCATGGAGTCACGCCTGGGGGCCGACCTGGGCGATGTGAGGATCCACACCGGTTCAAAGGCGACCGAGGCCGCTCGTTCCGTGCAAGCCCACGCCTACACCGTTGGCACCGACGTGGTTTTCCAGGACGGCCAGTACAGCCCTTCCAGCACCGAGGGCAAGAAGATGCTCGCCCACGAGCTAACCCACGTCATCCAGCAGAAGGCCGGCCCGGTCGCGGGCACCCCTGCCCCCGGAGGCATAAGCATCAGTGATCCGTCCGACCGCTTCGAACAGGCTGCAGAGGCATCCGCCGAAAAGGTGATGTCGGGTGAACCGGATACGCCGCAGGCGGTGGGCTCCGGTGCCGGCCTGCAGCGCCAGGAGTCCTCCGAGGAGGAGGACGAGGAGGTTCAAGCAATGGCGGTCCAGCGCCAGGAGTCCCCCGAGGAGGAGGACGAGGAGATCCAGGCCAGCTCCATCCAGCGTGAGGAGGCCCCCGAAGCCGAGGAGGAAGAGCTGCAGTGAGCCCGGACCGGCGGGGGCCTCGGGGGGGAAGCGCCTGAAGGCGACCCGGGCGCCGGTCGCGGGGCCGCGGAGAACGGGGACGAGGGGCGGATCTTCCGAGCGAACCCGGGCGCCTGGCTCAGGCGGCACCCGGAGGCCGGCCGCCGCCCACCGGACGAGCGCCGAGGTTCTTGACCTGCAGCGCAGTGCAGGGAACCACGCCACTTCGACTCTGTTGCAGGCGCCGGTCCGGGGCCCGGAGCAGGCCGTCATCCAGAGAGCGCTCAGCCGCGGATCCGGTTGGGGGTGGCCCTTCTGGGTCAACAGCACCGCAGCGCAGTTGTGGGCGGACCTGGACCGCAAGTTCAACACTGAGCTGGTAACCCTGAAGTCCGATCTGGAGCTCCTTCGTACCAACAACCCGTTCGCCGCCGCCACTTTGAACGCGGCCATCAAAGAGATCGAGGACACGAACAAGGCCCACGACGGAGCGGTCGACTACCCCGGCGCCGGCGCTTTGAACAAGACCCTCGACGACCTGATCGCCAAGGTGGGGAATATCAAGACGGCGGTACGCGGGGAGCGCCGTGACCGGCTTGCCGCTTTCAAAACCCGGTTGGGGACACCGCTCACTAGCATGGCTATCGACTTCGCGGCAACCAAGCTGAATTCCCAGGACCGCAAGAACCTCGTCGCGGAGCTGTCCGGCTACGAGAGCAACCCGAACCTCCCGGTCAACGCCGCGACGATCGAGGCGTCGGTTGCGTCGCTCGAACAGGCCTACTCGAACGCCCGCGACAAAACTGCCGGGCTGAAAGTCAAGAAGGCGAAGGAGCAGGAGCGCCTGCGGGCCGAGGAGGAGCGGCAGGCGAAGCTCGAGGACGAGGAGCGCAAACGCGAGGAGGCGCTCAAGGCTTCGATCGCCCGGGTGATTCCCTCCTACAACCTGCTCCTGGCGAAATGCACCGGCGGGCTCGAACAACTCGGACTGCTCGCATCGTTCATCAAGAAGGGTGAGGACACCCTGCTGAACAACTGCCTGAACCAGACCACTTCGGATCAGTTGGTGAAGCTGTTCAGGATTCACAACTCCAGCGTCTCCATGCTCAACAGGCTTCTGCTGGCGGCCGGGGAGCGCAAGGACCTTCTGGAGAAGCTGCTCACCGAAGTCGACGCCGGCGAGGAGCAGGACCTGCTCGATCTGCTTCAAGGGCACGACAGTCCGGCGGACGACCTGTTGAAGCTGCTCGAGCTGATAATCCCCTCCCGGGTCAACCAGCTGTTGCAACAGGGGACATCCACGGTGCTGATCGACCTGTTCGTTGCCAAAAAGGTCGCGGTCCAGCCGGCGATCGACCTGCTCAAGTCGGACGCCGGCCACCACGCCGTGGACATGCTTACCAGCGTCCCCAACCCGGCTTTCCTGTTGGAGCTGCAGGCGCTGGCGCCCGACCCCGAGCAGCTGTGGTGGGTGGTGACCGACCTGCCCCGGAAGGCCAAGGCGGTCACGAAGGCAAGGGCCATGGTCAAGAGAACCGGTCCACCTGCCACCTGGGACGACGTAGTGGGGATCACCCAGGTTCAACAGGCCCGGGGTCTTCGAACCGCAGCCGGCACGGTGATACCGATGAAATCGGTCGACGACCTCACCGAACACCAGAAAAAGCATGTGAAGGCGTGCCTCAAGGGCATCGCCGAGGGCGAGGCGCCGGTACTCACCCACCCCGACGGCGCCAAGTTCGGAGACGCCTTCAACAACGACCAGGGCAGGCTGCCGGGAGTCCGGGGGGCCGGCGGCTACAAGGAGTACTACGTCGAGAAACATCCCGACTCGGCCGCGTATCACGGGGAGCGCCGGGTGGTGGTGAGCGACGACACCGGCTTCACCTACCTGACCCTGGACCACTACGCCACCTTCAGCCGGATAGTGTGAGGGAATGACGCAGCAGCCCTTCGACCCGCACGACCTCGGCGCCCTCACGCTGGCCGCTGAAGGCCAGGCCGGCGCCCTGGAGACCGCCCTGAAGGACCACGGCTGGACCGTGTGGCGTCTGGAGGGGGACGGCGCGGCCGGCGCGGCTGGAGTCTTCGACCGGGCGTCTCGCGACCTTCCGTCGCCGTTCCCCACCCGTCCGGTGAACGACTGGACCGCGTTCACCGACAGCCTCTGGGAAGCCGTTCACGTCTCGGGAAGCGACGACTGCGCCCTTATCTGGACCGGGGTCCACCACCTGCTGGACGGAGCCCTGGGAGACCTGCTGGACGGATCGAACGCGCTGATTGGGCTCAGCCGGGGCCTGAACTCGCCCGCCAAACCCGCCACCGGGCCGAAGCGATTCCGTTCCCTGCTGCTGGGTCGGGGACCCAACTTCCCGGAGCTCGAAGGGCTGACCTCCTAGGTTTTTATCTTCTTCACCGGTGGTTCTCCCCCACCCCCCGTACGTCGTTTGGTTATTGGAGGCTGGGTTCGGGCCACCGCGTACAGGTAGCCGGAGTCGGTGATCAGAGGGTTGACGTTGCCGTTGCGGACTGCGTTGTAGCCGGCATTGAAGTCGGACCACCCGACGGAGAACGCCGGGTTGCCCGCCTGGTTTACGTGACGAAGCTCGGATTCCTGAACCCCCTGCAGATAGGTCGTGAAGCCGAGCGCCTCCACCCGGCCCGGCGGCGGCGCTCCCTGAAGGTTGACCAGGTTCAACCGGGCGTGTGCGTACCCGTTCCAGAAAGCGTTGAACGACAGGGCCGACCCTCCGGCAACCCCGGCCAGGCGGTTGCCCAGCGCCAGCTGCTCCCCGGACCAGTAGTCCGTCGCCCCCAACCCGGCGGCTCCGGCCGGCACGCCTCCGCCCTGAGCCTGGGCAACGGCATGGTCGACGCCCGTCCAGTAGTCCGACACCCCGGCATCTGTAGCTGCGCTCGGTGCCGGGTGGGGTGTGTTACGGACGTTGACCTTGGCGTGGTCGGCGCCGGCCCAGTACTCGTTGAACGCATTGGTTCTCGCCAGGTTGCCGGGCGCCGGAGCGGCGCCGCGTGCGTTTCCTCGGGCGTGATTGACCCCGGCGGTGTAGTCGGCGTGCCCCATCAGCCCCGCCCGGCCGGCGGCCCCGGCCCCGGTTTGGGCGGCCTGCATGCCTCCCAGGTACCCGGCGTGGCCGCGGGCGGCGACGTTCGCGGCCAACCCACCGGAGGGCGCTCCGAGATTTGCGGCGGCCATGATCACCCCAACCGAGTGGTAGAAGCCACTGAGGTACCCGCCTGCGGTTTGTAGGGGAGCCGGCTCGGTTCCCGCAACGTACCCGGCCGAGTCGGCGGCCCCGGCCTCGGCGTCGTCCCACCCCAGGGCGCGAGCCGGAGCCGACGGCCTTGGTTGTGCGTTGCGGTGCGCGTCGACCCCCTCCCGGTACTCGGCAAAGCCTTCGGATCCGGCTCCGGCGGTCGGGGCGGCACCCTCCAGGCTTGCCAGGTCGCTGCGAGCCTGGTCCACGCCGCTCCAGAAGTCGGCAACCCCCTTTGCCGCAGCAGCGCTTTGTTCGGGATAGGGCGAGGTCCTCAGGTTGCCCAGGGCGTGGTCTGCGCCGGCCCAGTACTCGTTGAAGCCGGTGGTCTTCGCCAGGCTGCCGGGCGCCGGGGAGGCGCCTCGTGGGTTGGCCTCCGCGTGCGCGATGCCGGCGGTGTAGTCGGTGTGGCCCTGCAGACCCGCCCGGGAGGTGGCGGCGGCGGCTGCCTTGGCGGCCTTCATTCCCTCCAGGTACCCGGCGTGGCCGCGTGCCGCGATGTTCTCGGCCACACCTCCGCCGGGGGCCGGCTGCTCCGTCGCCGCAAGGATCACTCCGACCGAGTTGTAGTAACCGCTCTGGTAGCCGCCGAATGTCTGGGAGGGAGCGTTGACCGCATCTTTGTCGTAAGCGGCGGCCTGGGCGGCGCCGGCCTCGGCGTCGTCCCAGCCCAGCGCAGCTGCCGGGCAGGCCGGCCGGCCCCGTCCAGCGGTGTGCGAGTCGACCCCCTCCCGGTAACGCGCAAAGCCCTCGATTTGAGCCCCGGCGGTTGGAGCGGCTCCCTCCAGCGCCGCCAGAGTGCTGCGGGCGATGTCCACGCCGGCCCAGAAGTCTGCGATGCCGGATGAAGCAGAGGTGCTCTGCGAGGGGTAGGCGACGTCGCGCGAGTTGGCCGCGGCGTGGTCGGCGCCCTTCCAGTACTCGGTGAAGGCTGCCGTCTTCGCCAGGTTCTCCGGTCCCGGCAACCCGGTCCGCGGGTGGGATTGTGCGTGAGCGACGCCGGCGAGGTAGTCGGCGTGTCCCTGCAACCCTGCCCGATGGGTGGCGACCGCGCCGGTATGGGCGGCCTCGGCTCCACCGAGGTACCGGGCGTGGGCTGCGGCGGCCACCTTCTCTGCGGGGCCCCCTGATGGAGCGTCTTTGCCCGCCGCAGCGAGAATTGCCCCCACGACGTCGAAGTAGCCGCTCTGGTAGCCGCCCGTCGACTGCTTGGGGGCTACGTCGGCACCGGGTATGAAACCGGCAGCGTCGGCAGACCCGGATTCCGCGTCGTCCCAACCCAACCCTGCGGAAGGGAACCCGGGCCTGCCCTGAGCCGCCTTGCTCAACTCGACACCCTCCCGGTACCCGGCGAAGCCTTCGGACTGCGCCCCACCGGCGGGGGCGGGCCCCTCCAGGGTCGCCAGGTTGCTGCGAGCGGTGTCCACCCCTTTCCAGAAGTCCGCTGCTCCCGCGGCCGCTGCGGCGTTCTGGGCGGGGTAGGCGACGTTCCGCTCGTTCGCCCTGGCGTGATCGGAGCCCAGCCAGTAGTCCTTGAACGCGCCGGCCCTGGTCACGTTCTCCGCCCCGGGCGGGTTGGTGCGTGGGTTGGCCTGGGCGTGGGAGATCCCCGCGGTGTAGTCGGCGTGGCCCTTCATTCCCGCCCGGTCGGTCACTGCTGTGCCGGCCTTGGCCGCCTGGGCGCCCCCCAGGTACTTCGCATGGCCGCCTGCCGCTACCCCCTCCGCAAGACCCCCGGAAGGTGCGGCCTGGCCCGACGCCGCCAGGACCGTCCCTGCTGTGTGGTAGAAGCCGCTTTGAAAGCCGCTGTGGGTTTGAGTGGGAGCTTTCGGCCCGCCTGACGCGCCGGCAGCTTCGGCCGACCCGGCCTCGGCGTCGTCCCAACCGAGGATGCCGGCCTTGGAAGCCGGCTTGTTCTGAGCTGCCTTGTAGGCCTCCACTCCCTCCTTGTAGCCGGCGAAGCCTTCGGCCTTGGCGCCGGCGGCGGGACCGGCGCCCTGCAGCGCCGGCAGGTTGGAACGGGCGACGTCGACACCGGCCCAGTAGTCGGCGGCCCCCTCGGATGCGGCGGAGTTCTGTTTGGGGAAGGCGACGGTTCGGTCGTTCGCCTTGGCGTGGTCGGCGCCCAGCCAGTAGTCCGTGAAGGCACCGGTTTTTGCCAGATTGTCCGGGGCGGGTACTGCGGTACGGGGGTTGGCCCGGGCGTAGGCGACTCCCGCGGCGAAGTCTTTGTGACCCTGCGTCCTGCCGAGAGGGGAGTCCGGCGCCAGTACTGCCGTCAGGCTCGCAAGGGCCGCCTCGACCCCCTCCCAGTACTCGGTGTAGCCACCTGCCTTGGCCAGGTTGCCAACCGGGACCTGGTTCGGCGGAGTCGTAAGGGCGTGAGTAACCCCCGACCAGTAGTCGGTGTGCCCATCGATTTTGGCCAGGTTGCCTACCGGGGGGACGTTCAGCAGGTTGGTGTGGGCGTGTTCGACGCCGGCCCAGTAGTCGGCGTGCCCTGCGATATGGGCCTTGTTGTTGACCGGGGGGGTTGTCAACGGCAGGGTGAGCGCCAGCGCCTTGCCGGCCCAGTACTCCGCGTGGGCGAGGGACTCAGCATGGACGGCGGGGACCGTGCCGATCGGGTGGGTGTGGGCATAAGCGATGCCGGCCGAGTAGTCCTGGTAGCCCATTGTGTAGCCCCGCCCATAACGGATAACTGGGGCCGTGCCCAGCCGGGAGGCAGCCACCCCCTCGTTGTAGTGGTCGTAGCCCGCCTGGTACGCCGCGTTCCGGCCCGGTTTCACCGGCTGGTTGGCCCGGGCCCTCTTAATCCCCCGCCAGCGCTGCGGCATGACATGGGGCCGGCCGACGGGTTGCGCTGCGCCGCCCACAGTCTTGTCCCAGGAGTGAACGTCCTTGAAATGAGTCATGTGGCGAAATGACTTTCCGTAGAAGGAGTTGGGGACGCCGCCCGGATACTCAACCGCGTCGTTGGCGGTGAAGGTCATCGGACTTGGGATGGTGAAGCTGGCCTGCCCGGAGAGCCCCCCGACCAACGGGACCGCGTTCGCGTTGTTGGGAGAGGCGGCGTAGTCCAGCTCCTGCCAGTCAACCTGAAGCCTCGAGGCGTAGCTGAAACGGGCAACTGTGTGGTCCAGGCCGGTGTTGGCCTGATAGGCGTTGTCGAAGGCCGCGCCGGCGACGCCCAGCCGCTTCATCAGCCGGGGCATGGAGTCGGTCCCGTAACCGACGCGGACTTCGTACTCAATCCACTGCCCGGCAGATGTTGCGTTCTTCACCAGCCGTTCGACGACCTGCAGGTGGTCCGTATTGGTCGGTTTTTGCGGAAACGCGGTCAGGTTTTCGGCGGCGTGCGGCACCGCCGGGTCGCCCGGGCCGCCCAGGTTGTCGTTCAAAAGATGCCCCTGGCAGTAGTTCGCCTGCTTGGTGGCGTCACTGAACATGCTCGTGTACGCGTAGGGCCGGAAGTTGGCCACGTTTTGTTTCGGGCCCGATCCATAGGCCACCCCCGGGCCTACGATTGCCTTCACATGGGTGCCCTGGCCGGTGGCTGCATCGACCGGATCCCACGCTGGAGCGGCGTTCACCAGCACGCGCTGCACGACCACCGGTAGCGGCCGGCTGCCTTTGAGAAACGCAGTAGTTGCCCGGTTCCCCACCGCACCTTGAAGCTGCAGGATTGCCGAGGCCACGGTGCCGGCCGGGGCCCGGCTGTGCGCGACAGCCGCGGCGGGAACACGCTGCGGCGCGGCGAGACCGACTCGGGTGGGGTACATCGTCCTCCCCGGCCGCAACCTCATTACGGCCTTGGAACTGCGGAAGATACCAGCTACGGGGGGCCCAACGAAGCCCCCTCGGGCGAGAGCTCGGAACCTTGCCCTTTCGGGCAGACATCGGTGCCCCAAAGGCCGGACCTTCGGACATTGCCCTTAAGCCCCTTCAGGCCACAGGCTTGCACTCAAATCCCCGAAGGAGGAGAGGTCCAATGCCCACCTATCTGTCGCCTGGCGTCTACGTTGAGGAGATCGATTCCGGCTCGCGCCCGATAGAGGGCGTCGGCACCGCAGTTGCCGCGTTTGTAGGTCTCGCGTCCCGCGGTCCCCTGCACACCCCGACCCTGGTTACCAACTGGACCCAGTTCACCCAGGCGTTCGGAGACTTCGTCGAGGGCTCCTACCTGGCCCACGCGGTTTACGGCTACTTCCTGAACGGCGGCGGAGCCTGTTATGTCGTCCGCATCGGCGCCGAAAGCAACGGCTCCTCCGGCGGCGTCCCCGAGCTTCCCCAGGCCGACACGACCCTCGGCGGCTACAAGATCACCGCGGTGTCCCCCGGCTCCGAGGGAGAAGAGATCACCGTCGACATCGAGCACCCGGCCGAACCCGACGCCCCCACCGACGCGTTCAAGCTCTTCGTCAAGCGCGGCGGCGAGGTGGTGGAGGAGTACGACAAGGTCTCCACCAAGAAGGGCCGTCAGAACGTCGTCACGGTGGTCAACCCGAAGTCCAAGCTGATCCAGATCGAGGAGCTTCCTACCAAGGGTGAGCTCGTCCGTCCCGAGGCGGGCAGCACCGCGCTGGCGATGGGAACCTCGCCCCAGGAGGTCAAGCGCCTGCGGCCCGACGACTACACCGGCAACTCCGCCGACCGGACCGGTTTCGGCGGCCTCGAGGCGGTCGACCCGGTGACCATGCTGTGCGTCCCCGACCTGATGGCGGCCTACCAGAGGGGAATGCTCGACCTCGAGGGCGTACAGGCGGTCCAGCTGGGCATGATCGCCCACTGCGAGCTGATGGGCGACAGGGTAGCGATCCTGGACACCCCGCCCGGCCTGAACGCCGACCAGGTGCGCGAGTGGCGCATGGACAAGACCGGATACGACTCGAAGTACGCCACGCTCTACTGGCCCTGGATCAAGGTCTTCGACCCCCCGACCGGCCAGAACGTCTTCGTCCCGCCCTCCGGCCACATGGCCGGGATCTGGGGCCGAAGCGACGACACCCGGGGCGTCCACAAAGCGCCTGCCAACGAGGTCGTCCGCGGAGCGATCTCCCTGGAGCTGAACCTCACCAAAGCCGAGCACGACCTGCTGAACCCCAACGGCATCAACTGCATCCGGGCCTTCTCCGGCCGCGGGATCCGGGTCTGGGGCGCACGGACGCTGTCGAGCGACCCGGCGTGGAGATACATCAACATCCGGCGCCTGTTCAACTACCTGGAGGAAAGCATCCTGGAGGGCACCGAGTGGTCGGTGTTCGAGCCCAACGACTACGCCCTGTGGGCAAAGATCCGGCGGACCATCGCATCCTTCCTGGTCAACGAGTGGCGCAAGGGCGCCCTGTTCGGCCTGACCCCCGACCAGGCGTTCTACGTGAAGTGCGACGAGGAGACCAACCCGGCCGAGTCGATCGACGCCGGCATGGTGGTCTGCGAGGTGGGCATCGCCCCGGTCAAGCCCGCCGAGTTCGTGATCTTCCACCTGTCGCAGTACTCCGGCGGGGCCTCCCTGACCGAGTAACAACTCAAATCTTCCATCTCCAAAGGAGGTAGTTGTGGCCCTTCCAGATACTGATTTCGACGTTTCGGTCGGTTGGTCGTTCGGCTTCGAGTTCGACGGCATCGCCATCAAGCAGATCCAGGAGGTCTCGGGCCTGAAGGTCGAGTCCGACGTGATCGAGCTCAAGGAGAACGCCAAGGACGGCAAGTACGTGAACAAGAAGCTCCCCGGCCGTCCGAAGGCCGGCGAGGTGACCCTGACCCGCGGCCTGACCAACGACACCAGCTTCCAGGATTGGATGAAGCTGTCCTACTTCGGGGACCTCAAGCAGGCCCGCAAGGGAGGCGCGGTGATCGTCTACGACTTCGTCGGCGAGCCCCTCAAGCGCTACAAGCTGCTGAACTGCTGGCCGAAGAGCCTCGAGATCGGCAGCCTCAAGGCCGGCGACACCAGCGTGCTGACCGAAAAGCTCACCATCACCCACGAAGGTTGTGAACCCGAGTGATGAAAAGAAGTGCAGCAGCAGCGGTCGCCCCGGCGCTTCGGGACGCCTCGCAGCCGGCGCCGCGGGAGGAACTGCGCACCGAGTTCGACTTCGAGCTGCCCCGCGGCTACGTCGACGACTCGGGCACGGTCCACCGCCACGGGGTCATGCGCCTGGCGACCGCCCGGGACGAGCTGGTCCCGCTGGCGGACGACCGGGTGCGGGAGAACCCCAACTACCTGACGGTGGTGATCCTCGGGAGGGTCGTGATGAGCCTGGGGACGCTGTCGGACGTCCACGCCGGGATCATCGAGAAGATGTGGGCCTCCGACGTGGCTTTCCTGCAGGACCTGTACCGCCGGATCAACCAGGAGGGCCACACGAAGGCGGCGGTGACCTGCCCCTCGTGCAGCCACGACTTTGCCGTCGACGTGGCGGGTGGTCGCCTGGGGGAATCGTGATCTCCTCGAAGAAGCAGCTGTTCGGGGAGATCTCGCAGATTGCCTACCACTTCCACTGGCCGCTGGACGACATCCTGGACCTGGAGCACGGGGTGAGGGGGACGTTCTTGAACGAGATAGAGCGAATCGCCAACCGCTCGGCAAGCTCCCGATAGCCGATGTGGCCCTTCAAGAAAAGGGTCGCCGGGACGCAAGGACCTGACTCACCGCTCGAGAAGGTCGGGCGCAGCCCGTCCGGCGAGTGGGCCGGCGTTCCGGCGATCGAGCGCACGGTTACCCCGCTGCCCACCACCATAGAGACCACCTCGTTTCAGGCCGACCTGGCGGCCCAACGCCCGCCGGCGCAGTTCCTGAAGCCCCTTTCGCACGGGCTCTCCCCCAGCGGGCCTTCGGGGCTGATCGGCGGCCTGGTGATGCCGGCCCGGCCCACCGAACGTGCGGTTCGGGTCCAGCGTTCGGCCGTGAAGTTTGCCCCGCGGCCGGGCGGGAGGTGGGTCACGGATCTGCCGGCCGAGGTGGAGCAGGCGGGTGCATCCGATCAGACCCGTCTGGCGGACCCGGGCCCGGCGACGGCCTACCCGGCCGCTCCCGAGCCTCCGGTTCAGGCCGACCCTCTGCCGGCCCCGGCCCCCGACGCCCCCAAACCGGCCGGTGGCCGGCCGGTGCTTCTGCGGGTCGATTCCGACGCCCTCCCAATCGTGCGGCTTCCATCCTCGCCCCGGCCCGCATCACCCCCGGTCGAGGCACCGGTTGCACCCGCGCCGGCCGGGTTTGAGCCCGCCCGGCCACAAGCCCCGCAAGCTCCGGCTCCTGAGGCCGGCGACCTGGGCACATTGGGGGGCGAGCCCGAGGCCTCGCAGCCGGCTGCGTCTACAGAGGCCCACCCGCCTTCTCCTCTTTCGAGTAGCGGCGAGCCC
>DASTUJ010000209.1 GCA_035759705.1 Actinomycetota bacterium
GTGTACCGGGGGCATCCGGGTCGAAGGGCTTCCGGAAGCTAAGCCCACCCCGCCCTTTGATTGGCCGAAGTAGATTTGTGGCTATGGCCGACCGGATCCTGACCCTGAGGGAGCTCAACCGGACCATCCTGGCCCGCCAGATGCTTGTATCCCGTACATCCGGCTCGGCACCCGAGGCGGTCTCCCGGCTCGTCGGCCTGCAGGCCCAGTCCGCCATGGCGCCGTTCGTCGGGCTGTGGACGCGTGTGGAAAATCTCAGCCGTGAGGAGGTTGCCGGGCTCATCGAGGACAGGACCATCCTCAAGGCGACGATGATGAGGGGCACGCTGCACCTGCTCACAGCGGCGGACTATCTCGAGTTCCGCTCCACGCTCCAGCCGGTGTTCGACGGCGCCCTCGCCGGGATTCTCAAGGGCCGGGCGGACGGCCTCGACGTGCCGAAGCTGCTCGCTGCAGCGAAGCCCTTCCTCGCTGAGTCGCCCCGGTCCTTTGCCGAGCTGACAAGGATGGCCGAGAAGCTTCTACCGGGGACCGACCCGGGCGCCATGCGTTACACGATCCGGATGAGGCTTCCCCTGGTTCAGGTGCCCGTCGCCAAAGGGTGGAGCTTCCCGGGCAACCCGAAGTACGCCCTGGCGGAGTCCTGGCTGGGGAGAACCGTTCCGCCCGGAGACCGGTTCAAAGAACTCGTCCTTCGTTACCTGTCGGCATTCGGCCCCGCCTCGGCCGCGGACCTGCAGACGTGGAGCGGCCTGGGAAAGGAGCGAATGGAAGCGCTGAGGCCCGAACTCAAGACCTACCGGGACGAAAAGGGGAAGGAGTTGTTCGACCGCCCCGACCTGAACATCGAGGACCCGGACCACCCCGCTCCGGAACGCTTCCTTCCGGAGTACGACAATCTCCTGCTTTCGCACGCCAACCGCACCCGGGTGATCGCCGATGAACACCGCTCGAAGGTCTACATCCCGGTTCTCAGGGTCCGGTCGACGATCCTCGTGGACGGGTTCGTCGCGGGGACCTGGAAGGTCGAGAAGTCCAAAGGCACGGCCACGCTGATAGTCGAGCCGTTTGCCAAGCTGTCCCGATCAAGCCGGACGGCACTCTCCGAAGAGGGCGAGATGCTGGTCCGCTTCGTGGGCTACGACGCCAAGCTGCACGAGGTCAGGTTCGAGACCTAGAGCAGCCTTACGGTCTCGGGGGCAGTTCCTGGACCGCCCAGGCGTTGCCGTCCGGGTCGCTGAAGAAGACGAACTTTCCCCAAGGAAACTCCTGAAGCTCGCTCGCCTCGACGCCGTTCTGCACCAGATGCTCACGGGCGGCCGCAGCATCCGCCACAACGATCTGCATCCCTTTGACCGATCCGGGCTCCGCATCGGTCACCCCCTTGCCTACCGCGATCGAGCAGGCGGATCCCGGCGGGGTCAGTTGGACGAACCGAACCTGGTCGTTCACCGTATGGTCCTGGTCCAGGTTGAATCCGACCTGGCCCGAGTAGAAGGCGATCGCTCGGTCCACGTCGGTGACCGGAATTGCGACCAATTCGAGTTTCCAATCCACGGCTGCTTTCCTTTCGTCCTTAGCGGCAGGCTGGGCAGAGTCCCTCGAGGTCGACCCGGTGCGTCCGGACGTCGAAACCGGTCTCCTCGGCGGCCTGGCGGGCGGCCTCGGCCACCGCCTTCTCGAGCTTGGCGGAGGCGCTCACGTCGGCCATCGTTCCGCACGAGGAGCAGATCAGGTGGTGATGGTGGTGGCCGCTGACGTCCTCGGCCAGCTCGAAGCGGCCCAGGTCGTCGGTCCCGGAGACCCGGCGGGCGACATCGGCCTCGCACAGGATCGTCAGGTTCCGGTAGGCCGAGCTGACGGTCACCGTGCCTGCGGCGGCCAGGATCTCGGGAATGGTCAGGGGACGTTTGGCTGCGGCCATGGCCTCAACCAATGCTCGCCGGCACGACGTGTACCGCTGTTCGGCAGCCGTCAGCCGAAGCGCAGCCTCCCGGTGCAGGCCCTCGTTGCCGGCTGCGGCGTCCGTGCCGTCGCCGCCGGAGACCCGCCGGCTCAAATGCGTTGTTGACCTGATGCGAACCTCCTAAGTTCACCAAGCCGCCTAACGTTGCCTGTCAATCATAAAAGCTCGGGGCCGGCACCACCGGTCATAGAGTAGCCGGGCGACTTAAGCAAGCCAAGATGAGATCATTGGGGAACACCCGAACCGGCTCAAAGGAGGGTTTCCGTGGCTTCCTTCAAATGTATGGACCCCATGTGCGGCGTAACGCTCGTCGAGGATGAGGACGACGTGGTTCTCTGCCCCAAGTGCGACAAGCAGATGGAGGAGTACTTCCCGGAGATCACCGCCTGCGACGTGCCGCCGGAGGAGAACGCGGCCGACGCAAGCCCGCTGGCCCAAGCAATTTCCGCCAAGTTCACGAACTGATTCGTCGCCTGCGCAGGTAGCGGCCCAACCGCTGCGCTCCCCGCCGCATCACGGGTTCCCGCCGGTACCCCGGGTATAATTCGGGACCCGACGCAGACCAGGAAGGCCGTGCCCTGCGGTTCAAACGAAACTCCGAGGTTCCCGAGACTCCCGTGGAGGGTTCACAGTCCCTAATCTCCCGCGTGCGAAACCGCGGAAAGGTTCACACCGCTGAAGTGAATGACGCTCCCCCCAGCCGCTGGGCCACCCTCCGGGCTCTCAGCCACACCGCCGGCCTGGTGCTTCTCGGAATCCTTCCCTTTGCCCTGTTCGCGTACTTTTCGATCGGAGAGGACGCTCCGGAAGAACAGGAGACCCCCGACGTGGTCGACGAGGATGCGCTGAACGCCACCTCCGTCCAGCTGGCCTTCCCCTTTGCCGGCCCGCCTCCGGCGCCCCTGGCGCCGACTCCGCCGGTGGACAACGTCCCACTCGAGATCCCCGAGACAACGGTTCCGGCCTCAGCCAAACAGTGCTCCAACGGCAAGGACGATGACCGGGACGGTAAGAGGGATTACCCAAGCGACCGGGGCTGCAGCTCACGTTCCGACTCGTCCGAGTCCCCCAACCCGCCACTGCCCAAGCCGGCCCCGCCCAAGGCTCCTGCGCCTGCGCCGGTAGCAGGGCTGCCGGCTCCGCCGGCCCCCGCTCCCAAGCCGGCGCCGGCACCACCGGCGGGCAAGACCGCGTGCACCAACGGACTCGACGACGACGGCGACGGCTTGAGGGACGGCGCCGACCCCGGCTGCTCGGGTTCCCTGGACCTCAACGAGAAGGATCCTCCACCTCCTCCGCCCCCACCGCCGCCGCCGCCACCTCCACCTCCCCCTGCGGAGCCGCCTCCTCCTCCGCCGCCTCCACCTGCGGAGCCACCCCCGCCCCCGCCGCCTCCACCCGCGGAGCCACCGCCACCGCCACCTCCCGCTCCCCCGAGCGGCCCTTGACACCTGGGAGTGCCGGACCAAAAGGTTCTTGAGACGGCCTTAAACTGGTCCAGGTGAGACCGATAAGGACCCAAGCGATCCGACTGACTGATCGGGTTCCTGCGCGTGCCCGATGCCGCCGGTTTGGCGTTCTTGTCATGGCGGTCACCGTCCTGCTCTGGACCGCAGCACCTGCCTGGGCGCACACCTCCCTCAGCAGGAGCACGCCCGCGAACCTCAGCCGCCTGGCCGCCGCTCCGGCCACTATCGAGCTGGAGTTCACCGACCCCGTGGACCCGGACACGGTTACCGTCGAAATCCTCGACGTCGACGGCAAGTCATACGAAGGGGCCGAGCGGTCCACCGAAGGCGGCAAAGACACCACCCGGGTGGACTTCACCCTCCCCGACCTTCCCGAGGGCACCTACGGCATCAGCTGGCAATCCATCGGTGGCGACGGTCACCGGGCGGCCGGGGAGGTCGTGTTCGGGGTGGGCAGCGTATCGCAGGACCAGGTCAACGACGCCCGGTTCCAGGCGGTCTCGCCCGAGGACCGGGCGGTCGACACGGCCGGAGCCGTTGGGCGCTTCCTTTGGTACACGGGCCTCAGCCTCGCCGTCGGGGCGATGTTCGTCCTCATCTGGATGGCGGGCGCCTCCGGCACCTGGACGGACTCGGGACGTTCCCTGTGGCGGCTCGCCCGAACCTGGCTCGCCCGGGGCCTCTTACTGGCCTTTGTGGGAGCAGCGGTCCGCCTGACCTCCACTCTTCTCACGCTGGGTGGAACCTTCCCGGACGGGTCGGTCGCCGACCGACTGGGCCGAGCCCTCTCCACCGGCGCCACGATGTTCGAGATACTCGTGCTGGTCTTCCTGGCCGTAGCGGTCCGGTTCACCGACGGGATCTCCACCGCCCCCTACCTCGGCCGGGGCGATCAGCGGTGGCGCAACATCGGAATATTCGTGGCTCTGGCGGTGCTGGCCGGCTCCACCGGCGGCCACCTGGCGGTCAATCGAGCCCCCGAGATCGCCATCGCGGTCAGTTCGGCCCACATCCTGGCCGCCGCACTCTGGATTGGACCGCTTTACATCGCCGTCCTCTGGCTCGCCGCCTCCTCCCGCACCGAATTGCCCGCCGGGGAGCGCTCGGCGCTGCTTACGGCGTTCTTTCCCCGGTTCGCCCGCGTCGCCGGGTGGAGCCTGCTGGTACTGGTCATCACCGGCGCCGAGGCGCTCTGGGCGAACATCGGCACCAACCTGTTCGGGAACCGCTACGGGCTGGCCCTCACGGTAAAGCTGATCCTGCTGGCCGTCGTCATCCTGCCGCTGGCCTGGGCGCACGATCGGAAGGTCAAGGAGGAGCCGGACAGGCTCAGCGAGCCGAAGTTCGGCAAGAGCCTGCGCCTGGAGGTCGGAGCGCTGGCCGCCGTGCTGGTGCTTGCGTCCTCGCTCGCGGTCCTGAACCCCACCGCCGGCGGTGACGCAACCAGTTCCGAGACCCCCGCCGAGGACGTCCTGGCCGCCCAGCCGGTCTCCGACGTGCAGGAGTGCGAAGGCTTGAGCGTGGGCCAGCCGAACTGCTACCAGACCTACTTCTCCGGCGTGATGAAGCGTGACGACGCGGGAGCTGCGGTCGCCGAGATCCTGAAGCTCACCGCGACGGACCAGTTCGTCGCCTCGCAGTGCCACCAGATCACCCACGACCTGGGACGGGAGGCCGCGGGCTACTACGACACCCTCGGCGAGGCGTTGTCGTTCGAAGCGTCCGCCTGCTGGTCGGGGTACTACCACGGTGTCGTCGAGCAGCGGATGTCGGAGTACGACGATGCCGAGCTTCTGGAGGAGGTTGCAGGCTTCTGCAAGGACCCGGCGAAGGACCAGTACTCGTTCGTCCACTACAACTGCGTACACGGTGTAGGGCACGGGATCATGCTGCGTTTCGACGCCGACCTGTTCGCCTCCACCCCGTACTGTGAGAAGTACCGGGACCCCTGGGAGCTGAGCTCGTGTGTCTCCGGAGCGATCATGCAGAACGTTGTCTCCGCCCAGGAGGGCCACACCGGGGCCACCTTCAAGGCGGGCGACCTGGTTTACCCGTGCAACGAGATCGCAACCGAGTACAAGGACGAGTGCTGGGGCATGCAGACCTCGTACATCCTCTGGCAGTCGAACCAGGACCTGGCCAAGGGCTTCGAGATCTGCGACACCGTCGAGCCCGACTTCGCCGACGACTGCTACCAGAGCATGGGCCGCGACATCAGCGGCAACTCCCTGCTCGACTCGGCCGAGGTGGTGTCCGGCTGCGCCCTCGGTGGGGCGGCCTTGAGGGAGCACTGCATAGTCGGGGCGTCGCTGAATGCCGTGTTCAACGACCACAACACGGAAAAGGCGACCGAGCTCTGCGGGATGGTCGAGGAGACCTACAAACAGGCGTGCCTGGAGGCCAGGGACCGGGCCGCGGAATCCTTCTGAAGCACGCTCCGACCGCCGCCTATCGGACCTTTCGGCCCGTGACTGTGGTGTACTAATCGTCATGGTTTCGGATCGAATGAACCGCTTCAGGTACCGCATGAACACCCGGCGCTACGAGATGCGCAGGGATAACGCTCTCAGGATCGCCCGCCTCAGGTACCGGCTCGACAACATGGCGATGGGCGGCGTTCTGAAGATCGCACTGCTCGTCCTGTTGGGCGCAACCCCGTTCGTTCTGTACTTCCTGTTGCAGTCGGATACGCCAACCGCGGTGGAGGACCCGGTCAGCAACATAAGCAGAAACACCAACCCCCCGGCGCCGTTGGTCCTGCCGTTCACCCCCAGCCCCACGCCTTCGATCGACCCGAGCCCCACCCCTTCGGCCTCCCCGTCCCCGTCGCCTTCGCCCAGCCCGAGCCCCGCGGCTCAGTGCTCGAACGGAAAGGACGACGACAAAGACGGCCGGACGGACTTCCCCACCGACAAGGGGTGCTCTTCGCGTACCGACAGGAGCGAGTCCCCGGATCCAAGCCCGACGCCCCCGGCTCCGGCGCCCGCGCCTGCTCC
>DASTUJ010000210.1 GCA_035759705.1 Actinomycetota bacterium
GATCAGCTCGGCCAGAGGCTGCCCAAGGGACCGGCAGCCCGAGTACTTGAACCGGTGCACCGCCTCCCTGACGACGGGGTTGAATCCGACCGTCTGGCGCGCCAGGTCGAAAAAAAGCACCCGGCCCTCGCAGTCCCGGCAGCGGGCGGCCGGCCGGCGGCCCGGACGGCCGCAGAGGGCGCAGGATTCGGGCCCCAGGCGGGGCAGACCATCAAAGCACTCGCGACAGAGCCCGCCCCGAGCCATCCGGGCGCAGCCGGCACACCTTTCGGGGCATAGCAGGTCTCCCAGTCCCAACATGTGAGAAATAGTAGGAAACGCTGCTGACATAAACCGGCCGGCGTGCTGGAATTAGCTGTCCGAGGTTCGCTTCTACCCAAAGCGGCTGAGGCGGCCTTGCAAAAGGAGGAGTTATGCGTAACCGAAAGTCGGCCTTCATGCTGGCAGTGGTATGCGTCATGAGTGTGTGGGTCGTAACCGCTTTCAGCGGCGTCGCTTCGGCCGGAAACGAGGGCGAGAGGGTCCACTTCAAGTTGTCCGGCGCCCAGGAGGTCCCGGAGAACGTCCACGGCAACAAGGACCGCGGCAGCGTGACGGTCTTCTTCCAGCAGGAGGACGAAGGCGACGAGTCCGAGACCCCGCCCTCACCGTCCGCCACAACCGAAATCTGCTTCAAGTTCGGCAAGCTGGTCCTTTCGCCCGGCGAGCCCCTGCCGTTCATGGGCCACATCCACAACGCGCCGGAAGGCGTGGCCGGGCCCATAGTCCTGCACATCTTCGGCAGCGGGGACGGCACGACGGCGCCCACCGCCTACCCCACGGGCAAGATTTGCCGGCAGGCGCCGGTTTCGTTGATCGAGGCCATCCTCGACAACTCCGACGACTACTACGTGAACCTGCACAACACCACCCACGGAAGCGGCGTCGTCCGGGGCCAGTTCCCGCAGGACTTCTAACCCATCCGTCGCCCGGGCCGGCTCGATTCCGGCCCGGGTTAAGGTGGTGGGAAAGTGCCGCCAGAGGATGGGGGGAATCCGCATTGGGTGAGCCGAATGGCCCCGCCATCACCGTCGAGGGCCTGCGCAAGACCTACGGCGACCTGACCGCGGTCGACGGGATCAGCTTCGAGGTCCACGAAGGCGAGTTCTTCGGCATCCTCGGGCCGAACGGCGCCGGCAAGACGACCACGATGGAGATGGTCGAGGGTCTCCGCAAGCCGAACGAGGGGACGATCCGGATCTTCGGCGAGTCGCCCTGGCCGCGCAACATCGAGCTTCTGAAGCGCATCGGCATCCAGCTGCAGGCATCGGCGTTCTTCGACAAGCTCACCTCGATGGAGCAGCTGAGGACCTTCGCCTCCCTCTACGGCGTCGGCAAGGACAAGGCGGGCGAGATGCTGGAGCTGGTCGGCATGACCGAGAAGGCGGACACCCGGGAGGACAAGCTCTCCGGTGGCCAGAAGCAGCGCCTCTCGATTGCCTGCGCCCTGGTCCACGACCCGGACGTGGTCTTCCTGGACGAGCCGACGTCGGGCCTGGACCCCCAGGCTCGCCGCAACCTGTGGGACGTCCTGGAGTCCATCCGGGAACGCGGCAAGACCATTGTCTACACCACGCACTACCTGGAGGAGGCGGAGGAGCTCTGCGACCGGGTGGCGATCATGGAGAGCGGCAAGCTGCTGGCGCTGGACACCCCGGCAAACCTGGTGGAGGGCCTGGAGGCCCCGACCCGGGTGCTGTTGAAGCAGGGGGTGATCTCGGTGGCGCTTGCCCGGGGGATCACCGGCGTGGAGTCGGCCGCCGAGGAGAACGACCTTTTGACCATGACCACCAGCACTCCCGGGCCGGTGCTTGCCTACCTGTCGGAAAACGTCTCGCTGGACACGCTTCAGGTGCGGACGACCACCCTGGAGGACGTCTTCTTGAACCTCACCGGGCGGGAGTACCGGGAATGAGCGCCTTCACCAGCCTCTCCTCCGCTGCCCTGAAAGGCTTCTTCCGCGACAAAGTTGCCCTGTTCTTCAGCTTTGCCTTTCCCCTGATGTTCATCGTGATCTTCGGGCTGATCTTCTCGGACGAAGGCGCCGAAAAGATCGAGATTGGGATAACCGGCAGCGGGCCGGTGATCTCGGCCCTGGAGTCGACCGGCGCCTTCGACCTGAAGGAGTTCGACTCGTTCCAGGAGGCGTTCGCCCAGGTGGAGGAGGGCGAGATTCCGGCGGTCGTTGCGGCCGAGGGCAACAACATCACCCTCCGCTACGCCGCCAGCGACCAGATTGCCGCAGCCACGGTTCGCGGGATCGTCGAAGGGGTGGTCAACGACGTGAACCTGCGGTCGACCGGGGCGGAGCCCAGGTACCGGGTCCGGGCGGCCCAGGTTGAGGATTCCTCCCTGAAACCCATCCAGTTCATCGTGCCCGGCATGATGTCGTGGGGGGTTGCGCTCGGCGCCGTCTTCGGCTCCGCGTTCACGCTGGTCAGCTGGAGGAAAAAGCAGGTGCTTCGCCGGATCCGGTCGGCCCCGGTGAACATCTTCGTCGTTCTCGGGTCGAGGCTGGTCGCTACGCTGATGATCGGCGTGGTCCAGGCCGTGGTCTTCATAGGGGTAGGGATGCTGCCCTTTTTCGGCCTGAAGCTGTCCGGGCAGTGGTGGCTCGCAATCCCGCTCCTGCTGCTGGGGATCGTCGCCTTTTTCGCCGTCGGCCTGCTGATCGGCTCGGTCTGCAAGACCGAGGAGGCGACCTCGGGGGTGGCGAACGCAGTGATAGTGCCGATGGCGTTCCTGTCGGGAGTCTTCTTCCCTCTGGATGGGGCGCCGTCATGGATGGTGGCGGTCTCCGACTTCATGCCGCTCAAGCACATGAACGAGGGAATGAGCGATTTTCTGGTGCGCAGCGAGGGCGCCGGGGCCCTCGTAACGCCGTCGCTGATCCTGGTGGCGTTCACCGTCGTGACACTGCTGGTTGCCGCCCGGGTCTTCAAGTGGGAATCGAGCTGACCGGCGCAGTTCCCAGCGGCAGCTACGGCTTCAACGGTATTGTGGAAGCAGCAGGGGACGAGCCTGACTCCCCGCAACCACTTCGATTTGAAATCCCCAAGGGAGGATCACCCGTGACAACAACGCTCGACTTCAAAGTAGCGGATCTGTCCTTAGCCGAGTACGGACGCAAGGAGATCCGGCTGGCCGAGCACGAGATGCCCGGGCTGATGTCCGTACGCGCCGAGTACGCAAAAGCGCAGCCGCTGGCCGGCGCCCGCATCACCGGCTCGCTGCACATGACCGTGCAGACGGCAGTTCTCATCGAGACCCTCACCGCTCTCGGCGCCCAGGTCCGATGGGCCTCCTGCAACATCTTCTCCACCCAGGACCACGCTGCGGCCGCGGTAGCGGTCGGTCCGGAGGGCACGGTCGACGACCCCCAGGGCACGCCGGTCTTCGCCTGGAAGGGCGAGACGATGGCCGAGTACTGGGAGTGCACCGAGCGGGCGCTGACCTGGCCCGGCGAGTCCGGCCCCAACATGATCCTGGACGACGGCGGGGACGCCACCATGCTCGTCCACAAGGGCGTCGAGTACGAGAAGGCCGGTGCGGTCCCCGCCCCGACCGATACCGACAGCGAGGAGTGGCAGGTCTTCCTGGGCCTGCTGACCGACCGCCTCGCCGGCGAGCCCGGCAAGTGGACCACAATGGCCGAGGCCATCAAGGGCGTAACCGAGGAGACCACCACCGGCGTCCACCGCCTGTACGACATGGCCCGCAACGGCCAGCTTCTGTTCCCGGCGATCAACGTGAACGACGCAGTCACCAAGTCCAAGTTCGACAACAAGTACGGCTGCCGGCACTCGCTCATCGACGGGATCAACCGCGGCACCGACGTCCTCATCGGCGGCAAGACCGCCGTCGTCTGCGGCTACGGCGACGTCGGCAAGGGCTGCGCCGAGTCCCTCAGGGGCCCGGGCGCCCGGGTGATCGTCACCGAGATCGACCCGATCTGCGCGCTGCAGGCGGTCATGGACGGCTACCAGGTGACGACCATCGAGGACGTCGTCGGCACCACCGACATCTTCGTCACCACCACCGGCAACAAGGACATCATCACCGCCGGCCACATGAGCAAGATGAAGCACAACGCGATCGTCGGCAACATCGGCCACTTCGACAACGAGATCGACATGGCCGGCCTGGCGAAGACCCCGGGTATCGTCCGGATGAACGTAAAGCCCCAGGTGGACACCTGGACCTTCCCCGACGGCCACGCCGTGATCATCCTGTCGGAGGGGCGCCTTCTGAACCTGGGCAACGCCACCGGCCACCCCAGCTTCGTGATGTCGAACAGCTTCACCAACCAGGTGATCGCCCAGATCGAGATCTTCACCAAGACCGAGGAGTACCCGATCGGCGTCTACGTCCTGCCGAAACACCTGGACGAGAAGGTCGCCCGGCTGCACCTGGATGCTCTTGGAGTGAAGCTCACCAAACTGACCGAAGAGCAGTCGGCGTACCTGGGGATCCCGGTCGACGGCCCCTACAAGCCAGACCACTACCGCTACTAGCCGCCGCTGAGGAAGCGCTACTTCTTCAGCGCGCTCTTGACCTCGTCGATCAGGTCGATGGCGGTGGGGTCTACGCCCTGGGCTATCGCGAGGTAGGTGGCGACGAAGTCGCCGAGGTACATCAGGTCCATCAGCCGCGCCAGGGGGGACGACGCCCCGGTGGCGAACTCACCGCTGTAGGCGGCCCGCTTCTCCAGAAGCGGGACCGTCACCCGGAACCTCTCCTGGATCCGGGGGTGCTCACCTGGGTGGCGGAGCGCGACCAGTCCCAGGCGGAGGTCCTGCTGGGGGCTGAGGCTGCTCCAGCCCATGATCTCGTTGTGGTTCAGCTCGGACAGCGAGTTCCCGAAGGCGTGCACCTTGCTGCACTCGTTCAGCTGGCACTTCCAGCGGTAGGCGGCGACGGCCCCCAGGCCCTCGGCTCCGTAGATCAACGGGACGGTTCCGGCCAGTGAAACTGCCATCTGCTTAGCCTTGTTCGACTCCTCCGGCACGGCCCTGCCCCACTGCGAAGCCCGCCCGGTCAGCAGGTCGACCGTCTCGGCCACGTCCTCTTCGTACCGGCCCAGCCCGAGGCTCTGGCAGACCGCGAGCAGCGGCATGCTGAGGTAGCCGAGGGCCGCGCGGGGCTGGAGGCCCGCCTTCAAAGTGACGGCGGCGCAGCCGTGCTCGTCGCCCAGCCGGGAGAGCGTTCCTCCCGAAGAAACCGTGACCACCCGGGCGCCGGCGGCCCGGGCCTTGCCGTACGCCTCCAGCGTCTCCTCGGTCTCGCCGGAGTAGGAGACTGCAAACACCAGCGTCCCCGGACCCACCCAACCCGGGATGCCGTAACCCTTGGAAACCCGAACCGGGCACTCGAAGCTCATCCCGAGTGCCGCTTTCAGCACGTTGCCCGAGATTCCGGAGCCGCCCATGCCCAGGACGACGACGCCGTCGATGCCATCCGGGGAGGGAAGACCGCTCACCTGCTTGCCCAGCAGCCAGCCGTCGGCGACCTGCTGGGGGAACTCCTCGACCAGGCTGAGGAACCCGCCGGGGTCGGTGCGTGCGATCAGCTCGACATCGTCCAGGCCGGTCAAGGCTTGACTGCCTCCGAAAGGAGCATGTGGGGGATCCCCTTAACCACCGGGTATCGGTAGTGGCACTCGCCGACACAGGCGATGACCTGCTCGTCCTCGAGGTACTCCACGGGGCCCTTGCAGTTCAGGCAGATCAGAAGTTCAACGAGTTCCTGGTCGATCACCGATCCACGCCGTTCTGTGAGGCTGCGATGACCTCGAGCAGCTCTTTGGTCTTGGCCCGGCCGAACTCGGGGTCGCGGGCCTCGACGTTCAGGCGCAGGAGGGGCTCGGTGTTAGAGCCGCGGGCGTTGAACCACCAATCCTCGAAGTCGACGGTGAGGCCGTCCGACAGGTCGTGTTTTCCGTCGGGGCAGGCTTCGGCCAGCGCCGCGATGGCCCCGGCCTGGTCCGCAACCACAGTGTTGATCTCGCCGGAGTTCCAGTACCGGCGGAGCGGCTTCAGCACGTCGCTCATCTTGCCCTCCTGCTTGCTGAGGGCCATGAGTACGTTCAGCGCGCAGAGGATGCCGGAGTCCGCCCGGAAGTTCTCGCGGAAGTAGTAGTGCCCGGAGTGCTCGCCGCCGAACGCTGCCCCGGTCTGAGCCATGACCTGCTTGATGAAGGAGTGACCGACCCGTGTGCGGATCGGCTTGCCGCCCTTCTCCAGCACCACCTCGGGCACCACCCGGGAGCAGATCAGGTTGTGAACGATGGAGGCGCCGGGCTCGGCATCGAGCACCTCGCCGGCCACCAGCGCGGTGACCAGGCTGCCCGAGGCCGGCTCGCCGTTCTCGTCGACCAGGAATACCCGGTCGGCGTCCCCGTCGAACGCCAGGCCGAGATCGGCGTCGTTTTCGCGAATCGCCTTGATCAGGTCGACCAGGTTCTCCTCCTGGATCGGGTCCGCCGGGTGGTTGGGGAAAGTTCCGTCGAGCTCGAAGAAAAGGGGGATCAGTTCCACCGGCAGCCGGTCGAAGACCGGGGGGACGATCATGCCGCCCATGCCGTTGGCCGCGTCGACGACCACCTTCAGGGGCCGCATCCTGGTGGTGTCCACCACCTTCAGGCAGTGCTCCACAAAACGGGCCAGAACGTTCTGCTGAGTGACGTTACCGGTCGTCCCGGCGGGCGCCGGGCCCTCCTCCGCCAGCCTGCGGATGTCGCGAAGCCCGGTCTCCTCGCCGATCGGCGAGGCCTTCTCCCGGCACATCTTGATGCCGTTGTACTTGCCGGGGTTATGCGACGCGGTGAGCATCGCTCCGGGCATGTCGAGGTGGCCGGACGCGAAGTACATGGCGTCGGTGGAGACCAGCCCGATGTCGACCACGTCTACGCCCTGACCGGCGGCGCCCTCGATGAACGCGGCAGCGAGGGGTTCGGAGGACATCCTCATGTCCCGGCCGACCACGACGCTGGAGGCGCCGGTAACCACTGCGAATGCGGCGCCGATACGGCGCACGATCGTTTCGTCTATCTGTTCGGTATAAACGCCGCGAACGTCGTAAGCTTTAAAGATTGCGCTGAGGTCCATGGGAGCATCCTAAACGGTCAACGCACCCCCGCCCCGGCCTAGCGGAGCTTAATAACGAGCCGTCGGACCTCCCTTGGGACCGATAGCCAAAGATTGTTCTATTCTTCAAGGAATAGTTTTCAGTCCGCGTCCGTTGAACATTCGCAGGCATCTGAGTCACAATGCCCTCAAGTTCAACCGAAAGGCCTTAACCCTAAGTCATGACCCAACTCAAGAACGAAGAACACCCTTCTAAAAAGACCAAGACCACTAAAGCGCTGGCATCCAAGCTGGCGTCGCTGGAAGCCGAGGCGCGCTGGCAGGATCGAGCCGCCTGCAAGGGCATGGACCCCACCATCTTTTTCGGGCCGGAGCACACCGAGGTCGTCAAGGAGAAGCGGGACCGCGAAGAGGCGGCCAAGGCCGTCTGCCGCACCTGCCCGGTCAACCAGGAGTGCCTGGAGCACGCGCTGGAGTCCAAAGAGGCCTACGGCATCTGGGGAGGCCTCACCGAGCTGGAGCGCAAGGCGCTTCTGCGCCGGCGCGCAACCTCGAACGTGGTTCTGGCATCGGCCCCCCGGCCCATCAAGTAACCCATGGGCTACCAGTCGGCCGTCAGCTACAAATCGACCGTGAAGTACAAGTCCGGCGTGCGCTACCAGTCCGCGGTCCGGTACGAGAACAGCGTGCGCAACCCTTCCAGCGGGCCGCCGGCCACCTACCCGGGCAAGGGACGGAGAGCCTAGTCCTCAGCCTGAGCTGGTCGGAGCCTTCAGCTTGAGCTCGTCGGGCGTCAACTGCCGTCCTATGTACTTCGACCGGACCCGTCCGCCCTCGCGCCAGTAGGCGTACCAGTAGGGACCGTGGGGGCAGCGGGAACACCCGGGCTTCCCGCAGTTGACCGGCTCGAGTCGGTAGCTGACCTTGCCCGGCTCCGAGGCGGCCTCCTCATCGGACTCCTCGGCCTCGTCGCCCTGCTGAACGAGCATCCCCTTGACCAGGATCTGCAGGCGGCGCAGGTCGTAGCGGTCCAGGGCGCGCACCTGGCGGATCAGCTCACGGTCTATCGCCAAATCACGCTCCCGCTTGTTCTTACCGCCGCCCGTTACCCAAGGCGCGAATACTAGCGCACGACCCCGGGATGTAAAAAAACCGGCCCCCTTGGGGCCGGTTTGTTCGATTTACCGGCTGCTTAAGCCGAAGCCCGGGCCGGCGATATGACGATCTCGAGCGGCCCGGAGGTCGTCCGGACATCCTCGATCTGCCAGCCAAGGGGAGGCCTGAACCGCTTCAGATGGTCCACGCACAGGTGGAAGTGGTCGGGCTCGGAGTCCGGTTGCAGGTCTTCGAGGGTCACCCGCCTCGCCATGTAGTTGCAGTCCAAGGTCGCCACTGCAGCAGACTTGCAGGCGTTGCGGCTGCAAGCTTTGAACTCTTCGGAAACCTCAGGCTCGTCCATGCCCGGGATTATGAATTACAGATTTGTTATTTGCAAGGATCGAGCCGCCCGCCGCCCGGCTCTTGGGTACGAATGTCGTTACACAAGAAAAGAATTGTAGTTCGGCCGGTTGCGGCAAGGACGCCGGGGGTTCGGATTCAAAAAGAAGAGCGCCCGGGTGTGCCGGACGCTGGGAAGTAGCCGAAAAAAAGTGTTCCGCAGTAGCTTTCGGGTCGCCCCTACTCACTTCTGCGGAACGTCGACAGTTTACCACGGCGCGTTTCGGCGGCGCAAGGAAAAGTTCAGAAATCTACGACTGAAGGACCTGGAACGCCGCAACTGCATCCTGCTGGTATCGGGCGGTTGAGGCCCCGACGCGGATGGCGTGGATACCGCTCTCGAGGTTTCCGGTGTTCAGCTGGATCGTAAAAGAGCGGGTCTGGTTCGGCACCACGCTGAGGGAGTGGACATCCAGGCCGGCCGAGGTCGCCCCGGAGTCCTTGATAGCCAGTGCCACATCCTCGGAGTACCCCTCAAGGAAAGCGACCCAGCACTTGATCTTCGCATCGGCGCCCTTGGCGAACGCCGCCCCTATGGACTCGCAGCTGACGGTGAAGGGGGGAGGAATATTGACGTCCACGTCCGCCTGCTTGGCGGCGGCCCCGGTTTCTCCCCCGCTGGCGATGGCGACCGCTTTGCGAATGCCAACCGGGGCCGACTCCGGCGCAACCACGGTGAGCTTGGCGGCAAGCGTTCGGTTGTCGACCGTGGTCCGGACCTTCTCGGGACTCATCGCGCAGGTCATTCCTTCGACCCGGCAGCTGAGGCTGATGTCGCTTCCGTCGCCGTTGAACACCGGAACGTTGCAGTCGACGGTGCTGGTACCGCCCGGCACGACCGACAGGGTCGGCCAGCACTCGATCTCAAAATCGGCTTCGGCGCCCTTCGCACCCTTCGCGGGCGCGGCGGCTGCGGGAGCCGGCGCACGGGTGGCAGCAACTTGGGGATTTTGGCTCGAGGACGCCTGGGGGCTGGGAGGGGCGGCAACGTCGACCCCCGGCAACGACGCTATAGCGCTCGGACTGGAAGCGGGCCGCGGGTTGCCCAAAGAGCCGGTCAGGCGGGTGTCCGGCGACCTCTCGGCTTTGGAGTCCGGAGCGGCCCAGGAAAGAAGGACGAACGGCACCCCCGCAAGGAGCAGAAGGATGGCGAGGGCCACCGAGTAGGTTGCGGCACTGTTGCCGGGCGACGAAGTGCGCCACCTTGCGGCGAGTTCGGAGATATTCATTTGAAGCCCTACCCTTCGTCGTGCGTCCGTTTACCTATCGGCACGAAAGGGCTGGGCGTTCAGGTTTTTACTAAAGAGGCGTACCGCAGCGACACTTGTCGGCAAATTTGAAAGCTTCGAACCCGCACTTGGGGCAAACCTTCGACTCAACGTTGCTGGTGTAGCCGGGCAGGTAGGACGAGGTTGGAAAACGTTTCGCCTTCTCCCGGAAGCTGCCCGCCTTCACGACGGTGGGCTGCTTGGCCTTGGGGTCGATCTCGGACGAGTCGATAGCGGCTCCTGAGGACGAGCCGGTGCCCTCTTCTTGAGTTTCTTGTGAGATGTCGCCCTCCAATCGAGAAATAGTGCCAATCGAGTCGACGCATCAAAAAGCGTCGCGCACCGTAAAGCGTACTTCAATCCCAACGAGCGGCTGCGAGAGGGGCCCCCGCCGTCGCTTGGCCGCATAATGGATGGCGTGAGGAACTTGCCCCGGCTGCTGGTCATCTGCGTCCTGCTGACGCTGCTCGGCGCCGCGTGCGGCCCTCCAGAGGCCCTCAGGAACATGCTGGGGCGCGAAGCGGAGGAAGACGGTACCGAAGGTGTGCCGGCGGATGCCTACCCCGCTCCGTCCAGCCCCGACCTGCCCGCAGACAACCGTATCGGCGCCCTCGTGCTCACCAACGAGTCCTCCTGGGGCAAGCTGCTGAACCGCGGCCAGGACAAAGGCGGGTCCCTCGTGCTCGAGGTGTTGCCGGACACCCCGGCCGCATCCATCGGCCTAAAGCCCGGGGACGTCATCACCTGGCTCGACGGCAGCGAGATCAACAACCACGAGCAGCTTCTGACGATCTTCCGGAAGAGCTCGACCAAACTCCACACGCTGAGGTTCACCCGGGCCGACAAGACCACCGACCAGGTGGAGGTGGAGCTGGCCTCCGCCGGGGACTTCTCCATGCTCGACTACCTGGAGGCCAAGCTGGCCGCGGCGCCCGATCCGGTCACCCGCTACCTCCTGGCCGAGAACGTGCCGGACCGTAACCGGGGCATCGAACTGATCAAGGGCCTGCTCGCGGAGCACCCCGAGTTCGCCGAAGGACACGCCCTGCTGGCCCGCCTTCTCATCGACCGCCTGAACCAGGTGACGGCGGGTGGGGTCGTCGGGGACACCTCACCGGACCTGCTTGACGCAACCAACGCCATCGACACGGCGATCCAGCTGGACAACACGTCCCCGACGCTGCTCCGAGCCCGGTCACAGATCCTCCTGGCGCTCGGAGAGCCGGCAAAAGCCGAGATCGACGCCAAGAAGGCCCTGCAGCTGGACGAGTCGTCCGCCGAGACCAACTTCCTGCTGGGCACCTCCCAGCTCAGCCTCGACCGGCCGGGGGAGGCGATTCCGAAGCTGCACAAAGCCGTGAAGCTGGACCCATTCGTTTTCGACTACTACGTGAACCTGGCGCTCTGCTACCGCCTCCTCGACCGGGAGCAGGATGCGCAGGACACGATTCTCGCCGCCCGCACCCTCGCGGGCGACGACCCCGAGCTGAACCAGAAGCTCGACGACGTCATGATCCCGGACGTCGCACCGATCCAGTAGCCCGAGCCGCTCGCTTTACGATCGTCCCGCTCGGCCGACCCTC
>DASTUJ010000211.1 GCA_035759705.1 Actinomycetota bacterium
GCAGCTGTTCGATTCCAGGGTCGGCCGCCTCTCGCCGGACGAGTACAAAGAGTTCGCACTCCCCTACTCCGCCCGCATCTTCGAAGGCACCGCCGGACTGGGGGTGCCCCGGATCCACTTCGGAACCGGCACGAAGGACCTGCTCGAGCTGATGGCTGCGCCGGACCCGGAGGTGGTCGGGATCGACGCCGCTGTGCCGCTCGACGAGGCGTGGGACCGGGTCGGCCACGACAAGGCGGTCCAGGGCAACCTCGACTCGAAGCTGCTGCTAGGCGACCCCGAGACCATGGTCAAGGAGGCCAAAGCGGTCCTCCAGAGGGCCGCCGGACGGCCGGGCCACGTCTTCAACCTGGGCCACGGAGTGCTGCCCGACACGCCGCTCGACAACCTCAAGCTCCTGGTCGACACCGTGCACGGGTACTCCGTATGAGCCGCACCGCCGTCCTGCTGATGGCCTACGGGAGCCCCCGGACCCCGGACGAGGTGGAGCCCTACTTCACCGACATCCGCGGCGGCCGGCCACCGTCGCCGCAGGTGCTGAAGGTACTGGCCGACCGGTACGCCCGCATCGGCGGCAAGTCGCCCCTCAACGAGATCACCCAGGAGCAGGCGGAGTCGCTGGAGGAGTTGCTGGAGCACGAAAACGCCGGCAGCTACGCGGTGTTCACAGGGATGAAGCACTGGCACCCGTTCGTCGCCGACACCGTCGCCAAGATCGCCGAGGCCGGCATCGAAAAGGTCATCGCCCTGGTGCTGGCCCCCCACTTCTCGAAAAAGAGCATCGGGGAGTACGAGGCCCGGATCCTGAAGGCCCGGGAGGCCACCGGCGCCAACTTCGAGCTCACGATGGTGAAGTCCTGGTACGACGAGCCGGCGTTCGTCGACCTGGTCGCCGCCAACCTCACCGAGACGCTGGACGGCTGGAACGCCGCCGACCCCGGCACCTGCGTTTTTTTCACCGCCCACAGCATCCCGGCCCGGATCGTCGCCGAGGGCGACCCCTACGCCGACCAGCTGGCCGACTCGGCCAAGGTCTTCGCCGACGCCGCCGGCATCGCCAACTACACCACCAGCTGGCAGTCCGAGAGCACCACGGGAGAGCCGTGGCTGGGCCCCGACATCCTGAACCGCCTGGAGACCTTCGCCCAGGAGGGCGGAAAGCGGGCGCTGATTGCCCCGGTCGGGTTCGTGGCCGACCACCTGGAGGTGCTGTTCGACGTGGACGTCGAGTGCGTGGAAAAAGCACAGGAGCTGGGCATCGAGCTGCGCCGCATCCCCTCCCCCAACGCCGACCGGCGGTTCATCCGGGCGCTGGCCGACATCGTTTCGCGGTACTCTGACCAGTCATGATTGTTGCCCTCAGCGCAGGTAGGAACGCACCGGCCGAGCTTCGCGACCGCCTGGCACTCACCGAGGACGGCCAGCGGGAGCTGCTTAGCGGCCCCCGGCCGGGCATCGGCGAGCTCATCGTCCTCTCCACCTGCCACCGCACCGAGATCTACGCCACCGGCGACGGGCTGGAAGCGGACGTGGTCCACGCAGTCGCCGCGATCATGCCCGGGCTGCTCCCGACCGACCAGCACGACGTGAGCTTCATGCAGGGCGCCGAAGCGATCGAGCACCTGTTCAGCGTCGCCTGCGGGCTGGACTCGCTGGTGGTCGGCGAGCCGCAGGTGCTCGGCCAGGTCCGGCGGGCGTTGACCCTGGCGCAGGAGGCCGGCTCCACCGGTCCGATCCTCACCAACCTTTTCGGCCGGGCCATCCGCCTGGGCCGCCAGGTCCGCAACGAGACCCCGCTCGGCCGCCTGGCCCGCTCCATCGGGGACTTCGCCGCCGACTACCTGAACACCCGCTTCGAGCGGCCCTCCGACCGCCGGGTGCTGATCGTCGGCGCGGGCGAGATCGCCCGGGACGCCGCCTTCGGATGCCGCAAGAGCGGCGCCACCCTGACCGTCGTCAGCCGGACCCGGGAGTCGGCCGAGCAGCTGGCCGACGAGGTCGGCGCCGTCGCCCACACGCTCGACGACATCCGGTCCCTCCTGACCGAAACCGACGTGGCGATAGTGGCCCTGGCCGGCGACTTCAAGATCACCATGGACGACCTGCCGGCCAACCCGAGGTCGCACCTGCTGCTGCTCGACCTGTCCGTCCCCCGGGTGGTCGACGCGATCAGCCACGACATGATCGAGGTCCTGGACCTGGACGAGCTTCCCGGACCCCGGGGACCGGAGATCACCGACGCCATGATCGACGCCGAGTCGATGGTGAAAAAGGAGGTCGCCGACCTGATGCACTGGGCCGACACCCGGGCATCCGGTCCGACCATCAAGGAACTCCACGACTTCGCCGAGCAGATCGTGCGGGACGAGGTGCGCCGGGCGATGGGCGGTCTGGGGCTGAACCCCGATCAGGAGGCCAAGGTCTCGGCGGTCGGCCAGCGGATCGCGAACAAGCTGCTCCACGGGCCCACGGTTGAGCTCCGCCGGTGCAACGAGGCCGACCGGGCCACCATCCGGAGGATCTTCCACCTCCCGGGCGACTGATGCCCGTACTTCGCATCGGCACCCGGGGCAGCCGGCTCGCCCTGATCCAGGCCCGCTGGGTGGCCGATCAGCTGCAGGCCCTATCCCCCGACCTCGAGGCCGTCCTCGAGGTCATCGACTCCAAGCCGGTCCTCAAGCCCAGCAACCCGAACCTCGGCGACGGGATCTTCGTCAAGGAGATCCAAAACGCCCTCCTGGACGGAAAGGTCGACGTCGGGGTTCACTCCCTGAAGGACCTGCCGACTGCGCCGGTCGAGGGCCTTACGGTGGCGGCGATCCCGATGCGGGCCGACGCCCGCGAGGCTTTGGTTGGAAGCACGCTGGACGCTCTGCCGCGGGAGGCCCGGGTCGGCACGTCGAGCCCCCGGCGGACGGCCCAGCTGCGCCATCTACGGCCGGACCTGCAGGTGATCCCGCTCCACGGCAACATTCCGACCCGCATCGAAAAGGTCGCCCGGGGCGACTACGACGCCGCCATGCTCGCCGCCGCCGGTCTCCCGCGGCTGGGCATCACACCCGACTACGTCATCCCCATCCACCTGGCACTGCCGGCGCCGGGCCAGGGCGCGCTGGCCATCGAGGTCCGCTCCGACGCCCCGCTGGTCGCCGAGCTGGTCGGTCAGATGCACCACCAGGCCACCGCCGACGAGGTCGAGGCGGAACGGGCGGTCCTGAGCAGCCTCGGCGGGGGGTGCATGCTGCCGGTGTCGGCCTACGGGCTGTCCGACGCCGAGGTCCTGGTCATCGAGGCCCGGGTCATCTCGTCCGACGGCGGCGTCGAGATCAAGCACATCGCCCGGGGGCCGGCGGCCGACCGCCTGAGGCTGGCCGAGGAGGTCGCCCGCAACCTCATCGAGCAGGGCGCACGGGAGATGCTGGGACTGGACGGTTGAACGGTCCCCTGGACGGTGTCCGGGTGCTGGTCCTGCGGCCCGAACACCAGGCGGGTGAGCTGGCCGGCAAGCTGGAGGCCGAAGGCGCCACCGCAGTGGTGGTTCCGGCCATCCGGATCGTGCCGCCTGCCAGCTGGACCAAAGCGGACGAGGCGATCACCCGGGCCCCCAACTTCGACTGGGTGGTGTTCACCAGCGTGAACGGCGTCGAGAGCGTGATGGCCCGCATGGAGGAGACCGGTTCGGACGTCCAGACGCTCCCCGAACGGGTCGGCGCCATCGGCCCCGGCACGAAGCGGGCGCTGGAGGCCCACGGGGTGCCGGTGGAGTGGATGCCGACTTCGTACACCTCGGTCAAGGTCGCCGAGGAGCTGCCCGACCCGCCGGCCAGCGTGCTGCTGATCCGGGCCGACATCGCAACCAAGGAGCTGGACGAGGCCCTGGAGGCCCGGGGCTTCGAGGTGACCCGGATCGACGCCTACGGCACCGAGGTCTGCAACACCGATCTTGTCCACAAGGCCCTGGCTGAGGTGGACGCTGTAGCGCTAACCAGCGCCTCGATCGCCAGGAGCTTCGCACAGGCCTGCGGCGGCCGGAAGCCGGGGCCCGAGCTCGTGATCTGCAGCATCGGCCCGGCAACCAGCGCCGAAATCCGCCGGCAGGGCCTGGAGGTCACGGTAGAGGCGGCCGACCACGACATCCCGGGTCTCATCGAGGCGTTGAAGGACTACCTAGCCGTGGGTCGCTGAGCGCACGTCCTTCACGAACCGCAGGAACTTGAGCCGGTACTCGCACTCCGGGCAGTAGTTGTCGGCCCGGATCGCCGGCGCATTGATCTCCCGCACGATCTCCATGTTCTCGAAGCCGTAGCTGACATCGGGCGGGACGCCGAGGAAGTTGGGGTCGAGCGACCCGAAGTCGAGCATGCAGCCGGTGCAGAGGATCAGCTCCCGGCCGCCGAGGACCCTCACCAGGTGGTAGGTCTGGTTCTTCGCGCCGAAGCGGTCCAGCGAGTCGGGGTCGCCCCCGCACTGTTCGCACGGCGCAACGTTGCGGACCTCCATGGAGGCCGAGCACAAAGGACAGTCTTCGTTGCCCATCTGCGGTCCACCTCCGCAAACTCCGGTTGAATCGATGGTGCGCTTCGGAGACCGACGGTGTCAAGATCGGACGGGTTACTCCCCTTCGGGAACCAGCTCCAGCTCTTCACGGGCAAAGTCGGCGAACCAGACGGTGCCCATGTCGTTGGACTTCTCCACGCTGACCTTGGTGTCGGGCGCCGGGTACTCGTAGATGACCTTGGCGACCTCCCCGATCTGGGGGTCCTCCACCAGTCCCATGGTGCCTGCGACCTCACGGTTGGGATTCAGCAACTGCACGATCTTCACATCTCGATTTAGCCAGGATTCACTCATGGGCCTAGCCTAATGCGTCGCCCGGCTTATGGGGTTCGGGCGGCTTGGGCGCCGCAGGCGCCGGCCCGAGCTTCGGGTCGGGAAGGGGCTGCACGTCGTCCTCGTGCTGCGAGCCGCGCTGGCCGAAGTAGAAGCCGGTGATCGACGCGAACACGCTCAGCAGCGAGGTGACGATCGTCTTGCGCAGGTCGGCGGCCCCTTCGATGTTGAAGAAGGTCAGGCCGAGCTGCGAGACGGCGATGACCGTCAACACCGTGAACGCAAACAGGCTGCGGGTCAGCCCCGGCACCCCCCGGGGAGGCTTCGAGATCTGCGGGAGGAGGAGCCGGAGCTCGGCAAGACTGGGCTCGTCGCCCGCCTTCTCGAGGTACTTGGCGGCCAGCGACTCCCACGCCACGACCTGACGCTTGTAGGACTTGCGCATGTCGTAGAGCATCGGGATGAACCAGACCGCGCCCACGCCGATCGAGCCGAGGATGACCAGGACCATTGCGTTGCCCGGGGTCAGGTCGACGAGCTTCACGCCGGTGGTCTCGTCGGATTCGGTCTCCTGTGCCAGCGCCGTGGCCGGAATCACGACCCACTGGAGCAGAAGGACGGCAGCGAAAAACAGCTGGAATGCGAGGATTCTACGAACGGGTGGAACTACACCTTCAGCTCGGCTGCGCATGGGTTCTCCTCCGGGTTGGGGTCACCGCGAAATCTATCTGGCGGGTCGGCCGGCCACAAAGATTTCCTTGTAGCGGAATCGCCACTCTAGGCGTTGACTAGTCCGGCGATCTGACAGATCATGAGCTGGTCGCAACCATGCCAAGGGGGGTTCTGGTGAAGTCAGTTAGTTCTGTGTTCGGGGGCCGCAAGAGCATCGTTCTTCTGGTGCTGATCGTTTTGCTGGCCGTGACGGTCCCGGCGACCGCCGCCTCAGCGGCGCCGGCCTGGGCGCCGGCGGCCAGTGCGCCGATCCATCCCGGGGTCATGGTGACCACCGGCCCGGGCGCGTGCACCTCGAACTTCGTGTTTTACGACAACAGCCACGTCTACCTCGGACAGGCTGCACACTGCTCGACCACCGGGGCGGCCACCGATGTGAACGGCTGCACGGCGCCGTCGCTGCCTCTGGGAACCCCGGTGACGGTCAACGGAGCAACCAAACCCGGAACCCTGGTCTACAACTCCTGGCTGACGATGCAATCCCTGGGCGAGCCCCATTTCGACACCTGCATGTACAACGACCTGGCTTTGATCCGTCTCGATCCGGCGGACTTCGGCCGCGTGAACCCGTCGATCCCCCACTGGGGCGGACCCAACGGCATCAACACCACCGGGTCGCCGGTGAATGAGTATGTATACAGCTACGGGAACTCGCCGCTGCGCCTTGGACTGGAGTTGCTTGCGCCGAAGCTCGGATTCAGCCAGGGCGACCGGGGCGCCGGCTGGAGCCACACGGCCCTGGTGCTCACGCCGGGCATCCCGGGCGACTCGGGCAGCGCCTTCCTCGACCGGTCAGGCAAAGCCCTGGGGGTACTGAGCACGGTGGAGGTCGCAGTCCCCGGCGGCCTGACCAACGGCGTGGGCGACATCGGCAGGGAGCTCAGCTACATGAAGGCCAACGTGCCGGAGCTGTCCGGCGTCCAGCTTGCGAAGGGGACGGTTCCGTTCAACGCCAACCAGCTGCCCCTGGGCCCGCTGCCGCTTATTGGTGGCCTGCTGGGGCCGCTGGGTTTGTAGCTCAAGAGGCCAAGCCGAGAAGAGCCGGGCGACTTCGATTTACACTGGATTAGGTTCCGGCCTAACTTCCCCGCTATTTCAAGGAGTCCCCTTAAAGCTATGGGTCAGACGCTGTCGCAGAAAGTCTGGGAACGCCACGTGGTTCACCGCGCCCCCGGCGAACCGGATCTGCTCTACATCGACCTGCATCTGGTGCACGAGGTCACGTCCCCCCAGGCGTTCGACGGGCTCCGCCTGGCCGGCCGCAAGGTCCGCCGCCCCGACCTGACCATCGCCACGATGGACCACAACGTCCCTACAATCGGGATCAACAAGCCGGTCGCCGACCCGATCTCCGCCAAGCAGATCGAGGCCCTGCGCCGCAACTGCGAGGAGTTCGGGGTCAAGCTGCTGCCCATGGGCCACCCGGGCCAGGGAATCGTTCACGTGATCGGCCCCGAGATGGGGCTGACCCAACCCGGGATCACCATCGTCTGCGGCGACAGCCACACCTCCACCCACGGCGCCTTCGGGGCGCTGGCCTTCGGCATCGGCACCAGCGAGGTCGAACACGTGCTGGCCACCCAGACCCTGTCGCAGATCACGCCGGCCACCATGGCGGTCACCGTCGAGGGCGCCCTGCCCGAGGGCCTGTCCAGCAAGGACGTGATCCTGGGGATCATCGCCCACATCGGCACCGGCGGAGGCGCCGGGGCGATCATCGAGTACCGGGGCGAGGCGATCCGGCAACTGTCGATGGAGGGCCGGATGACGGTTTGCAACATGTCGATCGAGGGCGGGGCCCGGGCCGGCATGATCGCCCCCGATGACACCACCTACGCCTACCTGGAGGGCCGCAAGTACGCCCCCAAGGGAGCGGACTGGGAGCGGGCGCTGGAGGACTGGCGCACGCTGCGGACCGACGACGACGCCGTCTTCGACCGGGAGATCGTCATCGACGCCGCCAACCTGCGCCGCTACGTCTCCTGGGGCACGAACCCGGCGCAGACGGTGGGCATCGAAGGCAAGGTCCCCGACCCCGAGGACTACACCGACCCCTCCCTGAAGGAAGCCGCCCGCCGGGCGCTGGACTACATGGCTTTGACGCCGGGCACCGCGATGCGGGACATCCCCGTCGACGCAGTCTTCATCGGCTCCTGCACCAACGCCCGGCTGGAGGACCTTCGGGCCGCAGCCGAGGTGGTCGCCGGGCACCGGGTCCGTGAGGGGATGCGGGCGATGGTCGTGCCGGGATCGATGAAGGTCAAAGCCGACGCCGAAGCCGAAGGCCTGGACCGCATCTTTGTCGACGCCGGATTCGAGTGGCGCGAGGGCGCCGGGTGCTCGATGTGCCTGGGCATGAACCCGGACCAGCTCGGCCCCGGCCAGCGCTGTGCCTCGACCTCCAACCGCAACTTCGAAGGGCGCCAGGGCAAGGGCGGCCGCACCCACCTGGTCTCGCCCGCCGTGGCGGCGGCGACGGCGATTGCCGGTCACTTCGCCTCCCCCACCGACCTCAACGGGCGCTAGCGTGGAACCGGTTACCCAGGTCGTCGGCACCGGCGTCCCGCTCAAGCGCAGCGACGTCGACACCGACCAGATCATCCCCGCCGTGTGGCTGAAGCGGGTCGAGCGCACGGGGTTCGGCAACGGCCTGTTCTCGGCCTGGCGGGAGGACCCCGACTTCGTCCTGAACCGCCCGGAGTACAAGCAGGGCTCGATCCTGCTCGCCGGGCCGAACTTCGGCTGCGGGTCGTCCAGGGAGCACGCAGTGTGGGCGCTGGAGGAGTCGGGCTTCTACGCCGTGATCTCGTCCGGCTTCGCCGACATCTTCCGGGCCAACTCCCTCAAGAACGGCCTGCTGCCGGTCCAGATCCCGGAGGAGACGGTCAAGGCGATCACCGACCTGGTCGAGAAGGACCCGTCGACCGAGATCGTCATCGACGTGGACAAGCGCACGGTCTCCGTGGCGTCTGCGGGCATCGAAACCGGCTTTCCCCTGGATGACTTCGCCCGCTACCGACTGATGAACGGCCTGGACGACATAGGCCTGACCATGCAGCTTCAG
>DASTUJ010000212.1 GCA_035759705.1 Actinomycetota bacterium
AAGGGAGGAATGTAGTGGAGGAAGTAGATCTCGACACCCTGGTTCTCGAGCGGGGTAGGCACGCCTATCAAGAGCAGGGGATGAACGTTCTCGAGGCGGTTTCGGCAATATCGCCCAACGAAAAGTTCAACGACAACCCCAGGTCGGTGAGCCCCGTGATCTCCGCCTTCCTAAAGGAGTGGAACGACGACCTGGAGGACGAGCCGCGCCAGAAGCTGAAGGCCTTCATCCCCCGCATAGCGAACTCCATCCTGACCGAGGACGTCGAGGAGTTCCGGGCGTGGACCGCCGTCGACTGGCTGGTCCGGGTACAGGCGCCGGCGTGGCTGGGGGCCGCAGGGCTAGACGAGTTCGCCGAGGCGCTCGGCGAGCAGGAGCCGGTGGTGTTTCCCGACCAGGCCCGAGCGGTTCAAAAGATTCTGGATGAGGCTGCAGCCTACGCAAATGTGGGCGCCAAGGATCTCTCCCGCGAGTGGGGGGAAAAAGGCGAGGAGGCATGGGCGCAGGTCGGCCCGAAGTCCTGGGAGGCCGCCGGCACCGGTGTGAAGATGGCGGTGCGGAGGGCAACCAGCACCGGGCAGAAGCCCGCATCGGCAGCCGCAGGCTACGGCCTTCGGTACGCCGCCCGCGACGCCGCGGTGGAGGTGGCCTGCGACGCCGCTTGGGATGCAGCGTTTATTATCGCCTGGAAGGCGGCCCTTCCTATCGGCGGGTTCAAGACGGGCGAGGCAAGCGCCGCGGCAGCCGAAGCTCTGGCTCCGATCTCCGCTGCCGTCGAGGAGATGCAGTTCCATCTGCTGGATAAACTGCTGAGCACCCGCAAGGTGCCGGAGCAGTACAAGTCGGTGGATTACGAAGGTCAAGAGAAACGCAAGTCGAAAGACTTTTAGGGGGAACTTTGGTCAAGCTCATCAAGTGGACTGCTATCGGCTGGCTGGTATGGTGCGGCTGGCTCGTTTTTCGGGACAACGTCTGGGCGACCTACAAGCCCGGTTAGGCCTTTGCCGGCTGTTTCGGCTTGTAGCGGGAGCAGTGGAAACAACAGAAAAAAGTTGCCCTGCTTTTAACATTAAGCGGTCAGAATGAGCCGGATGCTGTTCACCCTGCGAATCACCATTCCCGACCGGCCTGGAACCCTGGGTTCCGTGGCGACCGCGTTCGGTAAAGGCGGCGCCAACATTCTCACGCTCGACGTCGTGGACAACGAGTCCGGCGTCGCGGTCGACGACCTGCTGGTCGAGGCGCCCGAGGGCATGCAGAGAGCCCTTCAGATTGCCACCCAGCTGGTGCCCGGCCTCGTGGTCGAGGAGGTGCGCCCCGTAGAGGCGTTCCAGGACCTCATGTCGCCGCTGGAGCTTGCCGCCGCCCTGTCCGAAGCCCAGCACCAGAGAAGTGTTCTGGACACTCTGGTCGAACGCCTGCCCGAGGCCCTGCGCTCCGATTGGTGTGTCGTCCTTTCGGCAGGGCAGCCCGAGGTTAACGTGATCGCATCGAGCCTGGGGGCTCCGTCCCTGGCGGGAGTCCAGTCGAACTGGCTGCCGATCGACCGAGCCCGCCGCCTGCCTCCGGCCTCGTGGATGCCCTCATCGTGGACCGCCGGCCCCGCCGCGCGGGACGGACTGGGTAAGTTCGAGCTCGCTGCGGCGCCGGTGTTCGATTCGTCGACAGTTGCGTTGATCGGCCGGCGCAAGGGACCCCAGTATCGAAATTCCGAGTTGGTGGAGTTCGGGCTGGTGACCCGCATAGCCAGCTCGTCGCAGTCGGCCATCCAGCTCGACCCCGCTTCTTAACGGGCCTTCCAGACGGTCCCGGCGGGCAATCCGGTTTAAGCTAGAGCTTCAGTCGGGGGTCGAGCGCCATCCGGTCGCGTGCAAGCGCCGAATGCGGGTTTAACCGGCTGGGCAACATCTGGCGGCGTGGCCGAGTGGCTAGGCACCGGTCTGCAAAACCGTTCACTCCAGTTCAATTCTGGACGCCGCCTCTACAAAAAGGGTTCTCCGCCCGGCGCGAGCCGAGGGGAGGACCCTTTTGTCGTTCGGATGGGAGGCCGGGCCGCCTGGCCGGGGGGCTCGGGCTACTGCCATTACCCCTGCGCAATATAGGATCAGATGAACGGACTCAAAGGCGGCGAGTTCTACGCGAGCCGTGCGGACCCCCGAGCCCGACGAAATTTCGAAAGGAGAGCGACCCCCGATGGAGGATGACGAGCGGACCACTGCACCTGCTCCGGACGAGCCGATGGACGTCCCCGCCCCTGCTCCGACCGAGGCGAACGACGCTCCCGTCGAGGCGCCGGCAGAGGCTTCGAGTGCCGACATGTTCCCTCCGGACGACACCGTGATGGTTACCGACGGCAGCGACGTGGTGGTCGACAACACCAGCGACGTGGTGGTCGACGAGCCTGCCTCAGCGCCCCCCGCGGCGGCGGCGACCGCTACCGGAACGAGGCCCCCGGTGAAGAAGCCCGCACTCAAGGGCCGCGGCGGCACGGCGGGAATCTTCGCCGGCGTCGCAATCATCGCCCCGGTCCTCATCCGTGAGCTTGCCCTCGGCAGCGAGCCGTTCCTCCTTCTTCCGGTTTCGATGATCGCTCTGGCCGTAGCTCTGTCCGGGTTCCGGGTCGCTCAGGGCGGCCGGGACGGCACGCTGGGCCGGTTCGGACTCATCGTCGCCGTGGTGGGCGCTTTGATCCTCACGGTGATGTTCTCGATCATGGCGTACAACGACCTGGTGCTGAACACCCGGCTGCAGAGCGGAGCGGGGATCATCCAGTTCGGGTTCTATGCACTGCTGGCGGGAATCTTGATGTTCGGAGCGGCCACGCTGGTAGCCGGCGTCATCACCCGTGGGCCGACCCTGCTCATGATGGTGAGCCTGGTGGTCGGACTGCTCCTGGACATGATCGGGGCCTTCCCGGGGCTCAGGTTCCGGTGGGGGCCGGAGATCGTGCTCGGCCAGGGGATGCACTACGGTTTGAAGATCTTCGGCCTGTCGCTGATTTGGCTGGGATACTCCATACTCAAAGACACCAAGGCCAAAGCCGCCGCAGTAGTCAGCGAGGCTTGAGAAGCACCGGTCCCCAATCGGTGCGAAGGTAGATGTACACGGGCGTATAGCTCAGGGGGAGAGCGCTTCCTTGACACGGAAGAGGTCCGAGGTTCAAATCCTCGTACGCCCACCAGTTTCCGTGTCGACTCTCAAGCCCGCCTAAGAGCGGAGCCGCCGGGGGCCCCCATCCACCGGGACTGGGCGGGAAGCGCATAGTGGAGTCACTGCCCACCGAAGCGAGGAGGCACCATGGCCAGGATGACCAGATCACGAGATCACAGGATGATTGCCGGAGTCTGCGGCGGGTTAGCCGACCATTTCGGCTGGAGCATCGGCCTCGTTCGGTTTCTATTTGTTTTGTTCGGCTTGTTCGGCGCCGGCGAGATCGCCTATATCGTGCTCTGGATCGTCATGCCCAAGGCCTAGAACTGCCAATACATCAATCTGAATTGATGTATTGTAGAGCCTGTGGAAACGACCTCAGAGGCTCACCAGTTCCTAAGGGTCATTGCCGACCCCCACCGCTGGGCGATCGTTTCCCAGCTCGCGCTGAGCGACCGGCGGGTCGGCGAGCTGACAGAGATGGTCGGCCGTCCCCAGAACCTCGTTTCCTATCACCTGCGTGAGCTCCGCGACGCCGGGTTGGTGTCGTCCCGCCGCAGCTCTCTCGACGGCCGAGACACCTACTACCGGCTGGACCTGAACCGCTGCGCCACGCTTTTCGCCGGGAGCGCAGCGGCACTGCACCCGGCGCTGCGGCTCGTTCCTGATCCCGTGGCGCGGCAGCGCCGGGGCCGAACACCCAAGGTGCTGTTCCTCTGCACCGGCAACAGCGCTCGCTCCCAGATGGCCGCGGCGCTGCTCGAGCACCGAACCGGCCACGCCGTCCAGGCGCAGAGTGCCGGAAGCCACCCCAAGGCCCTGCACCCGAATGCGGTGCGCGTGATGGCCGAGCGGGGCATCGACATCTCCGGCAACACGACCAGACACCTGTCCGAATACGCCCGGAGCCGCTTCGACTACGTGGTCACGTTGTGCGACAGGGTCCGTGAGGTCTGCCCCGAGTTCCCCGGCGGCCCCCCCAGGGCCCACTGGAGCATGCCCGACCCCGCCGCCGAAGGCTCCAAGGACGAGGAGAGCTACCAGGCCTTCGTCCGGACGGCCGAGGACCTGGACGTCCGGGTCGACCACCTGATCGCCCAACTGTTCGCATCCCAAGGAGGTTCCGCCCATGCCCGATGAAGCCACCGTCAACGTGCGTTACATGGTCGACGACGTCGCCGCCGCGATCGACTTTTACACCACCCACCTCGGCTTTTCCGTGCTGACCTCGAGGCTGCCGGCGTTCGCAGACGTCGAGCGCGGCAACCTGCGGCTGCTGCTCAGCGGGCCGAAGAGCTCGGCCGGCCGGCCCATGTCCGACGGCGAAGTGCCCGGGCCGGGCGGCTGGAACCGCATCCACTTCGTGGTGGAGGACCTAGAGGGGGAGATCGCCCGGTTGCAGTCGGCAGGTGTGCCGTTCCGCAACGAGGTTGTCACCGGCCCGGGCGGCGCCCAGGTGCTCGTCGTCGACCCCGCCGGCAATCTGGTCGAGCTCTTCCAGCCTGCCCGGTGAGTTCGATGTTCGAATCTGCCTTCCCGATCATCTCCACACCGGACATTTCGAGGTCCCTCTCCTTCTACCGCGACCTTTTGGGCGGCGTGGTTGCGTACCAGTTCCCGCCCGAGGGTGACGCGGTCTACGTGGGCCTCGACATCGGCTCGTCGCACCTGGGCATTGGGCAGGACGCGAACCTCAGCGACGACCGCTCCGCCCAGCGGTTCTCGGTCTGGGTTTACGCCTCGGACTGCGACGCGGCAGTCGAGTTGCTTCGTTCCGCCGGCACGCCGGTTCTGGAGGAGCCGGCCGATCAGCCGTGGGGGGAACGGGTGGCAAAGGTAGGCGACCCGGACGGCAACGTGGTCATCATCGGTTCCCGCTGAGCGAGCAGCCGGCGGCGAACGCGCCCCGGGGATTAATCGCTATAATGAGAATGATTCCTAATAGGAGGTTCTCGTGATGTCCGCAGACAGCGTTTGGGATTGCATCGTGGTGGGTGGAGGGGCGGCCGGTTTGAGCGGCGCGCTGGTATTGGGAAGGGCCCGGAAAAAGACGCTTCTGGTGGATGCGGGTCGTCAAAGCAACCTCCCTGCTCACGGCGTCGGGGGACTTCTGGGTCACGATGGCCGCCCGCCGCACGAGCTCTACGCCGCCGGCCGAAAGGAGCTGGCCGAATACCCGACAGTCGAGCTTCGAGAGGGAGAGGTGGTCGGCGGTGAGGTTGTCGACGGGCTATTCCGGCTCGAGATGGCCAACGGGTCCGCCGAGGTCGCCAAACGGGTCCTGCTCGCCACCGGCATGGACTACCGCTACGCGGACGTGCCGGGCATCGAAGCTTTGTGGGGACGTTCGGTCTTCCACTGCCCCTTCTGCCACGGCTGGGAGGTCCGGGACCTGACGCTGGGTGTCCTGGACGCCGGGCCAATGGCAGTGCACCGAGCCCTGCTGCTGCGGGCCTGGAGTGACGACGTCACCCTGCTCACCGGTGGGCCGGCCGAACTCCAGAGCGCGGATCGCGAGAGCCTGAAGGCCGCAGGAGTGGCGGTCGACGAGAGGCCCCTGGCCCGGCTGATCGCAGAGGGCCACGACCTGACTGCGGTTGAGTTCGAGTCCGGCGCCGTCGAGCCCTATGCCGGTTTGCTGGTCGGTGTCACCATGCACCAGCGGTCTGCCCTGGCCGCACAACTCGGAGCGAAGTTCGCTCCGGCGAACCCGCAGACGGCCGACGCAGTCGAGGTCGACCAGATGCTGCAAACGACGGTCCCGGGTATGTTCGCCGCCGGCGACGTCATTCCCGGCATGCCTTCGCTCGCCAACTCCATCTCCTCCGGCTCCCGTGCCGCTGCCGCGATAGTCGGCAGCCTGGTCATGGAGGGGTTCGGCGCCTGACCTACCGGCGTAGGATCGAACAATGCACCAGCTGAGCATGGCTGCCATCGGGCGGGACCGCCCGGGGATCGTCGCCGCCGTCACCAAAGTGCTGTTCGAGCAGGGCTGCAACCTGGCCGACTGCTCGATGACGGTCCTGAGCGGCCAGTTCGCGATGATTCTGCTCCTGGACGCCGCCGACACCCTGACGATCGAGGGCCTCGACGCGGCGTTGGAGCCGGTCCGTGCCGAGCTGGGGCTCTCGATTCTGGTCTCCGAGGGTGAGGCTGCGCCCGCTAAGCTGCCCGAACGTCCGTACGTGATCTCTCTCTACGGCGCCGACCACCCCGGGATCGTCTACCGGGTGGCCGCCAAGCTGGCGTCGATGCAGGTCAACGTCACCGACCTCATGAGCCGGATCGTCGGGGACGGCATCTACACGGTGGTACTGGACGTCGACCTTCCCGAAGGCCAGGACGCCCAGGCGTTGTCGCAGGAACTTAGCGAGATCGCCGGCGAGGTGGGGGTGGACCTTAGTTTCCGGCAGGCGGAGATCGACCCGCTGTAGTGATTCGCCCGGTCCTCAAATACCCGCACCCGTCCCTCAGGACGCCGGCAGTCGAGGTGACCGAGTTCGACGAGTCGGTACTGGAGGTCGCCCGGGACCTGGTCGACACCATGCGTTCTCACGAAAAATGCGTCGGGCTGGCGGCGCCGCAGATCGGCATCTCGCTCCGGATGATCGCCGTCGACGTCAGCGAGCACCCGAAGACGACCGCCTCGCACGGCCTGGTGGTGATGGTAAACCCGGTGGTCGTAGCCAGCGCGGGGAGGGAGGTCGGCCGCGAGGGGTGCCTGTCGCTTCCCGACATAACCGCAAACGTCGCCCGGGCCAAGCGGATCCAGTTCGAGGCGTCGTTTCCGGACGGGGAGCCCTTCCGATCGGTTAGCCCCGGATTCGAGGCGAGGGCGATCCTCCACGAGGTCGACCACCTGGACGGGATCCTCATCCTCGACCGGGTGGCTTCCCCGGCGGAGGTATTCGCCAGGCGGTCCCGCTAGGCCTTCCGGCCCAGGAACTGCAGCTCAAGGCGGACGGGTCCGGTGGGGACCAGCCGGTGCGGGGCGCCCGGCGGGATAGGCTGTTCCGACCCCTCCTCGAGGCGCCTGGTGAGCGGCGGGCTCATGGTCTCCTGCTCGAACTGAAAGTCGACCGCACCCTCGGTGACCCGAAGCAGGCCCCACCGGCCCTCGGGGGTCCGGTGGGCGTTCAGAAGGCCGCCCGGAAGCGAATCCCGGTCCCAGGGGCCGGCGCTCCCCACCGGCGTCAGCCCTTCCGGAAGCTCCGCCCGGTCGCAGAGAGGACACTCTATAGGGGACCCGACGTGCGCCTCCCGGCCCTCGGGATCCAGCACCCAGGCCGCCTCCCGGAACGGGGGCTCGTGGCGGATGTGCCGGTTGTGGAAGCACGACATCTCCGCCGCCCAGTCGCCGGCGTCGTCCTGGTGGAAGCCCGTGATCGACCGGATCACTGCGAACTTTCGACGTCGATGACAACCTTGCCTTTGGCTTTGCCGTCCTGGACGTACTGGACGGCTGCCGCCGCCTCGGCCAGGGGGTAGGTCCGGTCGACGGCCGGCGTGACCCTGCCCGCCTCGATGAGCTCGGAGAGGGCGATCAGGTCGGCGGAGTTTTCGACCGACATCAGCGGCAGAAGCTTCTGCTTCGCAAAGGGCCCTACCAGGATCGACTTGAAGGTCCGGGTCAGGGCGTCGAACCACTTTCCCTCGGTCTCGCCGCCGACGATCACCAGCCTGCCGGCCGGCGTGAGGGCCCGGCGGAGTGCGGACAATTCGCTGTTGCCTCCGGTGTCGATGATCACATCGTAGCGGCCCGGCTCGTCGAGGAAGTCGCCCCGGCTGTAGTCGACCACGTGGTCCACCCCGAGCGCCCGAACCATCTCGGCCTTGGACGTGCTGCAGACCCCGGTGACCTCGGCTCCGGCAGCCCCGGCGATCTGAGCGACGAATGAGCCCACACCGCCCGATGCGCCGATGACCAGGACCTTTTCGCCCGGCTGGACGTCCGCCTTGCGCACGGCCTGCAGCGCGGTCACGCCGGATATCGGGGCGGTGGCGGCCTGCGCAAACGACAGGTTGGCGGGCTTGGGCGCCAGCCTCTTGGCCTGGACGGCGGCGTACTCGGCGAACGAGCCGCCGCAGGTCCCGTACACGGCGTCCCCGGGAGCAAAACCGGTCACGTCCTTGCCGACCGAATCGACGACCCCGGCCAGGCACCGGCCCGGGTTGGGGGACTTGGGTTTACGAAGCCCGAAACCTGCGGCCCGCATGGGGTAGGGGAGGCCCGACATCACGTGCCAGGTGCCGCGGTCGACGCTGGCGGCGGCCACCCGAACCAGGACCTCGTCGTCTTTGACGGCCGGGCGGGGCGTCTTGCCGAAGCGCAGCACATCGGCCGCCCGGGAGCCGTAGGTGTCCTGGATGATGGCGTTCATCGTGCCGGTGCCGGTGCCGGCGGAATCGGTCGTTCGGTCGGGCGAAGCAGTCTTCATTCCAGGTCTCCTTAGCCGTGGTCCTTACGTTGTAAGTAACAATACGCTTACATTGTAAGTAAGTCAACCCGGGGGACATAAAAGGAGCGCCCCTGCCAGTAGGGCAGGGGCGCTTGGAGCAGGTTGGTCAGCTGTGGGCTGCGGGCAGCCGGAATCCTTTGGCGAACAGCCAGATGGGCAGGACCACGAACTCGAAGAGTCCGCCCGGGACCAGTAGGACCATACCCGGGCCGTTGTTCATGTCCACGACCCCAAGGAGGTCGGCGACGGCTCCGGACAACAGTAGGGCGTATCCGGCGAAGCCCAGCACGGCGATGGGGCGGGGAACCAGCTTCCCGACATAGAGCAGGTAGTTCAGAACCAGTCCGCCGGCACCGGTCGGCAGGTAGATCCACAACATGTGGTTGGGGACCTCGCTCAGCCGGGTGATCAGGTAGACCGCGCCTGCGGCCGAAACGCTCAGCTCGACCACCCGCAACGCCGGGTACCACGCCGCAAGTTTGGCGTTGACCAGCTTCAGGATCGGGTACATCAAAAAGCCGATGCCAGTTACCGCAATACCGGAGGCAGTCATCAAGAGTGCGCCGACCCGGGCCGAAGCAGCACCGGCGCCGCCTGCGACAAAGGTGTCGATCATGGAGATGCCGACCATTGCGGTGAGCATCTGAACCAGGAACAGCAGTCCCACGTAGACCGCTGTTCGTCGGGCCGGGCTCTTGAGGCCCGATTCGGCGGGACCAACTCTTGGGAACGGGATCGAACGATCGAGCGATGCTGCTTTCATGACCGGACTCCTTTGGCGTGGTGACTTACAGCGTAAGTGAACGATACACTTACAACGTAAGTCTGTCAACCACGGGGCCGCTGGGATCCTAGGCTGCGGGCGTCGGGCCGGGGTTTGCCGGCAGCGGCTTCTCCCCGGTCATCAGCTTCACCGCCAGAATGACCACCCACACGCTCCAAACGACGTAGCCGACGAAGTTAGCCATGTCGGCGCCGGGCAGACCCAGTGGAATGAAGATCCCCAGGGCGATGAGAACGGCGGAGGCGTAACCGAGCAGCGTGAACCACTTTCGGCCCAGCGTGGGGCCAACCACGATAAGGACCGCCACGGTCCAGGCGGCGGTGAAGGCGTACCCGAGGGTTTCGCCGACGAATCCACCGAGGATACGGTGGGCGGCTTCGAATGACGCTAACGCGTCGGCCCTCTGCGCTGCGGTGGAGCCGGGGTCGGAGGCCCGGGCGGCGAAACCCGGGACCAGCAGGAACCAGCGGGAGAGGCCGATAACCTGAACGACGGCCGCGGCGATCCCGAGACGGGCAGACCAGCGTGCGGCGGCCCCGTCGTACTGGCGTGCAAGCAGAACGGCGGCCGGACCGAGAAGGGCTGCGCCAAGGGCAAGGATCGCGAACCAGGCCATGGTCGACGCTTTGGTGTCGAGGAACATCCGAAGGATCTCACCCGTTGGCTTTTGAAGGACGTCCGGGTAGTCGAAGCTCGTGCCCAAGCCGACGAACGCTGCGTTGGCGGCGACGGTAGCCCCGATAAAAATTGCGGCGGCAGTTCGTCGTTCCATGGTCTTGGTCACTGTTGTCTCCTTAGTTCAGGCCGGCGAGGCTGGCGCTCACCTCCCACAGTCGTGCTGCATCAGCTTCGTCGTAGCTGCGTTTTGAAGATCTGCGTGCTTTGCTGTTGGCGTAGAACTGCCCACTGCTTTCCGCGAGGCCTGGGAAAGAGGCCAGGTGGATCGAGGTTTCGGCGCCCTGCTGAGGCGACTTCATGAATGGCTTGACGAACGGGACCAGCATCCGCTGCGTCCTCCCGGGGTCATCCGCTCCGAACGAGGTCCGGACGACGCCCGGGTGCAGAGCGTTGGCAGTGACGCCGCTGCCCTTCAGCAGCCTGGCCAGCTCGTAGGTGAACAGGAGATTGGCAAGTTTGGACTGGTCGTAGGCGGTCGACCCGGAGTAGGACCGCTCGCCCTGGAGGTCGTCGAAGTCGATTCTCCCCATGGCCTGGGCGTTCGAGGAAACCGTGACCACCCGCGCAGGGCTGCTTTCCTTCAACCGGCCGAGCAGTAGGTTGGTCAGCAGGAAGGGCGCAAGGTGGTTCAGGGCAAACGTGTGCTCCAGCCCGTCGGCGGTCGAGTGCCGGGTGTTCCAGTAGCCTCCGGCGTTGTTGACCAGCACGTCGATCCGCTCGAGGCGTGCGAGCACCGCCGAAGCCAGGGCTCGAAGCTCGGTCTGCGACGACAGGTCGCCGACAAAGGTGTCCACCACCCCGTTCCCGGCAGCCTTGATCTCACCGGCGGCAGCCTCGGTGCGCGCCGGATCGCGTCCGATGATCGCAATATCCGCCCCCATGCGGGCAAGACCAACCGCCGTCGCCTTGCCTATCCCCGACGAGGCGCCGGTGATCAGCACTGTCTTGCCGGTCATCAACCGGTCGTTCGGAACGCTTGGCACGGGGCCTGCCTTCGGTAGTTTTCTTACGGCGTAAGTTACGATACGCTTACAGCGTAAGCTAGTCAAACAAAGGAGGCGTATGGCGCAAAGGACCGACACCGTTAGAAGCACCAGGGCCCCGCTGACCCGGGACCGGGTGCTTCAGGCTGCCGTCGACCTCGCCGATCAGAACGGCATTGAGTCCCTGACCATGCGCAAGCTCGGTGAGTCCCTCGGGGTCGAGGCGATGTCGCTCTACAACCACGTGGCCAACAAGGACGCCCTCCTTGACGGCATGATCGACATCGTATTCAGCGAGATCGAGTTCCCCGACACCGACTGGAAGACGGCCATGCGCCGGCGCGGGTACTCCGCCCGGGAGGTGCTGCGGGGTCACCGCTGGGCGATCGGGCTCATGGAGTCACGCCGGCAGCCCGGCCCGGCGACCCTCTCTCACCACGATGCGGTGATCGGCTGCCTGAGGAAGGGCGGCTTCTCGGTGGAGATGGCTGCGCACGGATTTTCGGTCCTGGACAGCTACATCTACGGCTTTGCGATGGAGGAGGCGGCTCTGCCGTTCGACAGTTCGAATGCGGATGAGACCGCGGCGCTGGTCGACATGATTCTGGCGGGGCTGCCGGAGGACCAGTACCCCCACCTAAGGGAGCTGACCGTGGAACATGTGCTCAAGCCCGGCTACGACTACGGCAAAGAGTTCGAGTTCGGGCTGGAGCTGATCCTGGACGGTCTCGAGGGGGCTTTGAAGCCCCAGTCTTGACCCGGTTTCGCCGGGCTGAAATCCTTCAGCCAACGTGAAAAGAGCTCCCACCGCCGGTCTGTTTCTGATCCTGGTTGCCGGTCTGGCCGGCGCCGCGGCAACCGCGGTTCACCTCGGATTGCCCGAACCGTCCGGCAGCTACCCGGTCGGCCGGACGAGCATGACCTGGGCGGACCCCTCCCGGCCCGAGACGCACACCGAGGACCCCTCGGACACCAGGGAGGTGCTTGCCACGATCTGGTTCCCCGCCGAGGAGGGCACCGGCAGCGGTTCCGAATACATCGAGACCGCCGAAGGACTGGTGTCCAGCGGGGAGATCTCCCGCCCTGCTGCAGCGGCTCTGCGTTTCGTCAGGGACCCCGCCCGGCCCGGCGCGAAGGTCTCTTCAGACCGGGAAACCTACCCCGTGGTGATCTTCTCTCCCGGCAACGCAACGAACGCCGGGTTCTACGCATCGATCGTCGAGGACCTGGCCAGCCACGGCTACATCGTCGTGGGCATTGACCACCCGTACCAGGTCGCTGCGGTGAAGCTTGCGGGCGGAGAGGTAGCGGTGTACGACAAAGCTGCCGAAAGGAGCCCCGCCGCCGGAAAGATCCGGGAGCGGGTTGCGGACATCCGCCTGGCGCTGGACCGCCTGGTCGAGTTGAACGCGGCGGGGGAGTCCGTGGGAGCGTCTCTGGACCTCAGCCGGGTCGGCATCATGGGTCACTCCAACGGAGGGATTGCGGCGGTCGAGGCGTGCAGGGCCGACGCCCGTCTCAGCGCATGCATGAACATCGACGGTCAGCTTGCCGGCGGCCCCTTCTCGTACGAGGAGCAGGCCGGGCCGCCCGAGCAGCCGTTCATGTACCTGACCAAGGAGCCGGAGATCCACCCCGTGCTGGCGGAGCGTTTTGAGGCCGGCGGCCCCGGGACCTTCCGGGTGGTTGTCCCGGCAGCGGCGCACGACCACTTCGGGGACGGCGCTCTTTTCAAGCCCACCTTCAACCCGTTTGCCCGCACTTCTGACAACGTGATAGAGGTGGCCAGGGGATTCAGCCGGGCTTTTTTCGACCACACGCTGCAGGGTGAGCCGGTGGGGGTTCTCGGAAAGCTGGCTGCTCCAACCGACGTGTTCGTCAACGTGTACCCACTCGCAGGAAAGCCCCAGCTGCCGAATTCGAGTTGAGCCCCGGGAGGTAGCCGCACCATCGCAACCATCGGGGCGGCGGGGATATACTCCCTTCGTTGCGAGCCACGGTTCGTTGTTTATTTCGGTCGGCCGAAAACTGCTTGCGCCCGCAGCGCAGCACCGAGTTTTGTAGGAGGAAGCCCATTGAACATCGAGGTGCGTCGACCCTTTCGTAAGGAAGATCGCAAGGCCCGTTTCCGGGCGACGTACCAGGTGACCGACGTGCCGGATCCCGGCTGCGTGCAGGTCTTGGTGACGCTGGCAACCCGCATTCAACTCTCTCAACAAATCTTGAAGGAAGGCGTCAAGTACACCGAGTCGGTGCTCGGAGAGTGCTCGAAGCTCCTGGTGAGGCGCTACGTCGAGAACGGGGGCCGGCTGGACCCCGGTTGCAGCATGGACCCGTCCGACGACCCTATCTTCCTGGACTACGGGGACTTCGACGACCTCGTCGCCGAGGCAGTTCGGCTCAACGACGAGACCGAGGAGTAGTTAGCCGGCGGCTTCGGCGGCCGCCATGCCGTCGCGCACCCTCTGCTCGAACAGGCTGAGGTCGACGTCGCCCACCGCTTGGACCAGGGTCCCCTCGCCCTCGAGGTGGGTGAACCGGACGGCATCTCCCTCCGAGGCCAGCTGAGCCTTGACGTGACCGATGGCCACGTCGCAAACCTGAACTTCCTTATCGCTGTGAAAAGTGCACATAAAAGGTCTCCTTCGGTCCGGGGTGCAAGGATGGGCTGCGATGAACGACTCCCTGGGTGAAGTAGCCGCCGCGTTTCGGGCCTCGGCGGCGTTGCGAGGCAAGGCCTCCATCGGTCTGGTCTCCGAGGTCTTCGGAGCCGCCGACTGGTTGCACGGCCCCGGGGACGACGCGGCCGTCGTCGAGTGCGGCGACGAGCGCATCCTGGTGGCCGGGGAGGCCATCTGGCCGCCGTTCGTGGAGGCGGACCCGTTCGGCGCCGGCATCGCATGCGTCGTGGCCAACGTCAACGACGTTGCGGCGATGGGAGGCAGAGCCCTGGCCCTGGTCGACCAGGTGGTGGCAACCGAGGAGGTTGCCCGCAGGGTCCTGGAGGGCATCCGCTTTGCAGCGGAGATTTACGGCCTTCCCGTCGTCGGGGGGCACCTGACGATATGGGGCGGAACACCATCGGTCTCCGCCTCTATAGTCGGCCGGGTGGCGAGGGCCCTGTCCGCGACCGAGGTTGCCGCCGGGCAGGAGTGCCTGGCGGCGTTCTGCCTCCAGGGCACGCTGCGAGAGGACTTCCCGTTTCTCTCGTCCATCACCGACCGGGGCGCCGACCTGGCGGGCGACGTCGCGGTTCCGGCCGAGCTGGCGGACGCCGGCCTGGTTGCGGCTGCCAAGGACGTCAGCATGGCCGGAACTCTCGGCTCCCTGGCGATGCTGTTGGAGCCCACCCGGTCCGGTGCCGTTGTAGATCTCGATCAAATTCCGATGCCGGACGGCGCGGAGCTTGCCCGCTGGGTCTCCGTGTTTCCGACCTACGGGTTTCTCCTGACCGCCGCAGCCGGGAAAGTCGCAGCGGTCCGGGCGGCGTTTCACGACCGGGGCCTCGCCTGCGAGCGGATCGGCACCATCGACCGGTCGGGCCTGTTGAAGGTGCGCCTGGACGGCGAGGAGGAGGTACTTATGGACCTGAACACCCAGAGCGTGACCGGCCTTAAAGGCCCGGTTCGGGCCGGGAGAGTGGAATCGCCATCTTCTGATGGAGGTGCCCTTTGAACTCCACCAGGTCGCCCTCGGGGTGCCAGCCCAGATAGCGGAAGAACACCACGTTCTGAGGCTGGATGTGGGCGATCATGACGTCCCCGCCCAGCTCCCCGGCGGTCTTGACGGCGAACCTTACGAGCTTGGCCCCCATCATCTTCCGGAACTCCGGCAGCACCGCCAGCCGGTCGCCCTTCCACAGGCCCGGCTCCTCCAGCGGGTAGAGCCGGACCGCCCCGGCGGCGACCCGGCCGTACAGCCCGAGGGCGTGGATGGTCGTGGACTTTTCGTCATGCTCGTCCCGGTCGGAGCCTTCGAAGAACTCCTGCTCGCCGACGAAGATCTGGTTGCGGATCTCCATGTGGATGGCAACCTCGTCGGGAGTTGACGCGGCTCGGACCGTCGACGCCAGACCGTCCCTCAGGGACGGCAGGGCGTCAGCTGACCTGGAGAATGGGGAGATTACGACGGGAGGAACCATTTGCCTCTTCA
>DASTUJ010000213.1 GCA_035759705.1 Actinomycetota bacterium
CAGAGGTCGGCGATGGGCAGGGGTTGGGGTCATCCGGTCCTCGCGACTATTCGCGGGGGCACTCTGCCCCTCCAGCTACTTATACCTTGAATGACAGACTTTGGGAATGCGGGGTTAGGCGGCGTTCAGCTCGAACCAGACGACGTTGGGAGTCCCCCGGTCCATGCCCCACCGGCTCGAAAGCTGCTCGACCAGGTACAGTCCCCAGCCGCCGGCGTGGTCCAGTGGTTCCGAGCGGGGGCGGTAGTCGAAACCCTGACCCCAATCGACGACCTCGATCCGGATCACCTCGTCGTGCTGGAAGATCCGCAGGACCACCGAAGCGTTGAGGATCGCGTTCCCGTGGCGGAGGGAGTTGGTAACCAGCTCGCTGACCAGCAGGCTGGCCGTCTCGATTGTTTCCTCCGACCGGCCGGAGAGGGTGTCCTTGACGGCGACACGGGCCTGGCTGGGAGCTCCTGCGGTGGGGGCAAACCGCAACTCGCAGGTTTTCGACAACACGTCACCAGTGCTCACGGGCCGCCTCCCGGACTGCACCTGCCTCCATCCCGGTCGCCGAGCAGGCAACACAACAGGAGACCCGCAGACCTCTCTAGTAACACTGAAGGGCTCACAACTTGAAAACTTCCCACCACCGGTGGGGTCCGAAACCCGTTTTCGGCAAGTCCTACTGGACCGTTACGGGCCTTTCCTGGGGGACCAGGTGGATGAACGTGGTGCCGGGGGCGAACTCTATGGCGGCGCCCGCTGCGTCGGTGAAGGTCGTGCCGTCGTTCAGGCTCGCGCGGTTCCACGTGCCGGTTATGGCGGTACCGCCCCTGAGCACCGTGGCCTCGCCGGTTCCGACGACGGTGGTGTCCTGGGTGGGGCTCCCGGAGGCGTCCCTGACGGTGCCTGGGACGATCTTGACCTTTTGAATGACCACGTTCACGGCGCTGACCTGCTTGCCGTTGGCCAGGTTGTGGGGGGTGTCGCCGTGGGAGCGCAGGTAGGTCTTGCTCCCGCCGTCGTAGGTGTACTTCACGACGTTGCTGTTGGAGTAGGAGAAGGTAACCGTGTTGCCTGCCGGGGCAGCAGGGCTGGCTGCTGCACCGCTGGCGGCGGGGGCCGGTGCGTTCAGAACCTCGGCGTTGAACTTCAGGGAGGTCTTGGGTGCGCCTTCGACGTCGGATGCAGCGTCCTCGGAGCGCAGCTTCTCCGTGCTGGTCATGAGGTTGTAGGGGGCTTTGCGGTCGGCGGCCCGGGCGTAGGCGCCGCCGCTGCTGCCGTGCTTGAGGTCACCGATGAAGTCTGCGTTGGCGATCTTGTCGAGCACCTGCGAGTTGGCGCCGGAGAACCCGAACAGGGCGGTCCCGAACTCCTGAAGGATGTCGGGGTCAACCGTGCGGGCGCTGCGGACGGGGCCTACGTCGCCGGCCTCGTTGCAGTGGAAGACGGTGAGGAACCGGGTGAGGCCGCCCTCGCTGATCTCTTCGTAAACGATGTCTGCGGCGTCGAGGCCTGCCTGCGGTCGGGCGGGGGGTGCGTTGTCGATCTTGACTGCGAGCGCAGGACGGTCGACGTCTACGCCGTCGGCGGCCTCAACCCCGGTGAGGGGACACAGGGTGGGCTCTTCTTCCTGAGTTGCCGGGTCGACGTTGGGGTCGTCGCCGGATGTGTCGTCGCCGCCGCAGGCCGCCAGAAGGAAGACGAGCAGCAGCAAACAAAGGGTCCGAATTCGCATGGGCCGAACACTAGCAGACGTTTGTCGATGTTGCAGTCGGTACCGCTTAGAACTCGACCTTGACCGGGCCCCGGGAGCCCTCGTCGATCTCGAAGAAGTCTCGCTTCTGAAAGCCGAACGCTCCGGCCAGCAGAACGTTCGGGAAGACCTGGATCAGGTTGTTGAACTTGAGGACGATGTCGTTGTAGTACTGCCGCGCGAAGGCTATGCGGCCCTCGGTCTGGCCCAGCTCGGCCTGTAGCTGCAGGAAGTTCTCGTTGGCCCGAAGCTGCGGGTATGCCTCGGCCACCGCGAACACCGAGCGCAGAGCCTGGGTCAAGAAGCCCTCGGCCTCGGCCTGCTCGGGAACGCTCTTGGCCTCGATCCCCATGGCCCGTGCCCGGGTCACCGCCTCGAAAGTTTCCTTCTCGTGGGTGGCGTAGCCCTTGACGGTCTCGACGAGGTTCGGGATCAGGTCGTACCGGCGCTTCAGCTCCACGTCCACCCCGCTCCAGGCGTTGTCGACCTTGTTGGCGGTGGTCCGCATCCGGTTGTAGAGGGCGATGGCGTAGAGGGCCAGAGCCGCGCCCACGATGGCTAGGATGATGCTGATGCTCATCGCGGGGCCTCCTTGTCGGTTGGAGCGTCAGGTAGTTCCTATTGTACGCGCGCCGTCGTAGACCTCGACGATCTGGCCGGCCAGGACGTCCCAGTCCAACTGCCACGCCCGCTTGCGTCCCCGGGCGATCATCCGGGATGCCCGGTCGGGGTCGGTGAGCACCGACAGGATCATCGATGCGGTGGCGCCGGCGTCGCCCGGTGGTGCGTGCAGCGCCATGCCGGCGGCGGCCTCGACGTAGCCGGGGATGTCGGAGCAGACGACCGGAACGCCGGCTGCGGCCGCCTCCGCCAGGACGATCCCGAACGACTCCCCGCCCAGGCTCGGGGCGCAGAAGACCTTGGCGGCACGGTAGATGCCGGGAAGCTCGTCCTGGGACACCGAACCCAGGGCGTGGACCCACGACGGCACGTCCTTGGCGGTCGGCCCCACGGCCACCATCTCGATGGGGAACGACTCCCGGACCTTTTCGACGGCCTTCACCGCAACCTCCAGCCCCTTGCGGGGCTCGGGACGGCCGACAAACAGGACGAACGGCTTTCCCCCGGCAAGGCCGGTGGCCGGCTCGGCGTCGGCGAACTCCGACATTCGGATCCCGTTCGGGATGTTGCGGTACTCGCCGGGGAAGTAGTTCGAGATGAGGTTGTGAGCCGACTTGGAGACGACGATGCGGCCCTGGATCTTCTCCATCAGCAGCTCGAGGAACGGCTTGGCCGTGGCGTACGCCTTGCTCTTGACCTGGGACGCGTGGAAGGTTGCGACGATCGGCACCTTCGCCTGGTGAACCGCAAGCATCGAGACGCTCGGGCTGAGAGGCTCGTGGATGTGGATGAGGTCCAGGTCTCCGACGGCGAACCGCTTGCGGATCCTCCGGTTCGCCTGGGGGGACAGGCACAGGCGGGCAACCGATCCGTTGTACGGGATGGGTAGCGTGCGCCCGGCGTCGAAGATCCCGGCCTCGTCCTTGGTTGCCGGGGCGACGATCAGGACCTCGATTCCCTTGCGGCCGAGGGCCTCCGAGAGGCCCTGGATGTGGCTGCGGACGCCTCCCGGGAACGACCAGTCGTAGGGGCAGACCATTGCCACCTTCACTGCTGAACCTCTCCGACCTGCGGCGGGTCCGATACGGGCGGCTCTTCGGGCTTCGGTTCCTCCCGCCCCCTCGGGCGGAGATGGGGTTCGTCCGACGGCCAGTTGGTGGAGAACAGGTGCCACTGCTCCGGCGCCGCCCTGATCATTCGCTCCAGGGCGTCGGCCGTGACCTGCGCGACGGCCGTGATGTCGGCCTGCTCGTCGCCGGTGAGCTTGTAGGGAACCTTCTCGAACTGAAGGCGGAAGCGGTCGCCGTGCCTGGTGATCGACCCGGCGATCAGCGGGACCTTCTTTTCAACCAGCAGAAGCGTCGGCGAGGCTGGAAACGTGGTTCTCTCCCCGAAGAACTCGACCCAGATGCCCCGGCGACCGAGGTCGCGGTCGGAGACGAGGGCCACCACGCCGCCGGCGTCGAGAACCTCCCCGAGCCTCACCCGGATCGACTTGCCGTTGCGCGCAGGCAGGACGGTCAGGCCATGCCGCCGCCGGATCTGGGCGAACCACTCGAACAGGGCTTTCGGCCGCAGGACCTCCGCGACGGTGGTGAAGGCCCAGCCTTTGGCGCCAACCCAGGCAACGCCGATGTCGTAAAACCCCAGGTGGGGGGTGATCACCAGCGCGCCCCTGCCGGATGCGATGGCCTCCTCGATGATCTCCAGGGAGTCTCCCACCGGCTCCACCATCGTCAGGAGCTCTTCGTGCGAGTAGCGGCCCAGGCGGAAGGTCTCCAGCCAGTACTCGGCGTAGGAGCCGAAGGCCGCCCTGACCGCGGCGTCCAGCTCCGGGCCCTTCCCGATTACCCGGCCGAGGTTGCTTTCGACGGTCTTTCGTTTCCCGGCCGCCCGCTTGTAGGCGATCTTCCCGCCCAGGACTGCAATCCGGTCGGCAATGGCCGGCGGCGTGTGCTCGGCCAGCCAGGCGCCGCCCCGGTAGGCGAAGTAGACGGCGGCGGGGCCGGGGCCGTCGGCGAACGGGCTGGAGCTTTTCATGCGGTCGCCTGGCGCCAGACGTGGACAAAACGCCAGATCACCGTGAAAGCCGTAGCGGCCACAAGCACCGCAAGTGCGATCAACATCTGGTCGAAGATCAGGCCGGTGCACAGGATCACGATGCGTTCCGGCCTCTCGGCGATACCCACGTCGCAGGTGAACCCCAGGCCTTCGGCCCGGGCCCGAACGTACGAGACCATGAGGCTGAGGATCAGGGCGGCCAGGGAGAGCAGCAGTCCGGGGTGGTCGATCCCACCGGCGACTCCGTCCGTGACGGGGTTTTCCGCGAGGTTCACCACCCAGAACTCCGACGCGCTGTAGAACCAGATCAGGCCGACGAAGACCACGGCGTCGGACATCCGGTCGAGCGTGGAGTCCAGGAACGCGCCGCCCTTGGAGATCTTGCCGGTGGCCCGGGCCACCGCCCCGTCAAGCATGTCGGAGATCGATCCCGCTATCAGGATGAACCCCCCCAGAAGGAACTGGCCCCGCGCAATGGCCACGGCCGCCGCGATGGTCACGATGAAACCCAGCACCGTGATCATGTTCGGGGTCACCCCGGCGCGGCCGATGGCGCCGCCAATGGGAAGAACCACCCGCTGCAGTGCGGCACCGAAAAGTCGTTTGAGCATGGCTGTCGCCGCTCAATATAGACCTCTGGGTCCCGCGACCCGCCATTACTTATTGGTTAGGGAAAGCAATAGGATTCGCGTATGAAGACTTTCGATCCCACCAAGATCCGAAACATCGTTCTCCTGGGACACCAGGGGTCCGGAAAGACCACGCTGGCCGAAGCGCTTCTATACGTGAGCGGCGTCACCACCCGGATGGGCTCCATCGCAGAAGGCAACACAGTCTGTGACTTCGAACCCGAGGAGATCAAGAAGACAATCTCCGTCAACCTCGCCCTCGCTCCCTTCGAGTGGAAGGGCTGCAAGATCAACCTGCTGGACGCTCCCGGCTACGCCGACTTCATCGGCGAAGCGCAGGCGGCCGTACGAGTGGCGGACGCAGCAGTGCTGGTGGTGTCGGCGGTCGACGGCATCCAGGTGCAGCACGAAGCCCTGTGGCGCCTGGCGAGAAAAGCCGGCCTGCCCAGCTTTGTCTTCGTCAACAAGCTGGAGCGGGAACGAGCCGACTTCCACGCGATCCTCGATGCCCTCTCGGAGAGGCTGGGCCCGGGGTTCGCCCCGCTCGACCTGCCGCTTGGGGAGGAGCACGACTTCCACGGCATCGTCGACGTGTTGTCCGAGAAGGCCTTCCACTACGACGCTTCCGGAAAATCGGTGGAGTCCGACATGCTGGAGGAGACCGCCCAGGAGGCGAAGGTGCTGCACACCCGGATCCTGGACTCGGTCGCCGAAACCGACGACGAACTGCTGGAGAAGTACCTGGGCGGGGAGGACCTGACCCCGGAGGAGGTCAAGGCCGGCCTGCACAAGGGGGTTTGCGAAGGCACCGTGTTCCCCGTGCTGGTGGGTTCCGCCACCAAGCTCGTCGGCCTCGACCGGCTGGCCGACATCCTGGTGGAGATGGCGCCGCACCCGGCCGAGCGGGGAACCGCTGTCGGGGTAAAGCCGGGAACCGACGAGCCGGAGGAACGGGAGCCCAGCGTCTCCGCTCCCCTGTCGGCGTTTGTCTTCAAGACCATCTCGGACCCCTACGTCGGTCGCATCAGCATGTTCAAGGTGATCTCGGGAAGGTTGAGGCCCGACTCCAACGTCTACAACGCCGCGACCTCGGCGGACGAGCGCATCGCGCACATCTTCAACCTTCGGGGCAAACACCAGGAACCGGTGGACGAGGTGGTGGCGGGCGACATCGCCGCGGTGGCCAAGCTCGCCCACACCCACAGCGGGAACACATTGACCGACAAGGCGCACCCCATTGCCTACGACGAGCTGGAGGAGCCGGACCGGGTTCTGGCCAAAGCAATCGTCCCCAAGACCAAGGGCGACGAGGACAAGCTGATGACGGCCCTCTCCCGGCTGCACGAGGAGGACCCGGCGCTCAAGGTCGACCGCAACTCCGAGACCCACCAGACCCTCATCTGGGGCACCGGCGACACCCACCTGGACATCGCCATGGAGCGACTCAGCCGCAAGTACGGGGTGGACGTGGAGGAGATTGCGCTGCGCATCCCGTACCGGGAGACCATCGCCGGTCCGGGCAAGGCCGTCGGCAGGCACGTCAAGCAGAGCGGCGGACACGGCCAGTACGCGGTCTGCAACCTGGAGATCGAGCCGCTGGAGCGCGGCGCAGGCTTCGAGTACGTCGACAAGATCTTCGGCGGCTCGGTGCCTTCGCAGTTCATCCCTTCGGTGGAGAAGGGGATCCAGAAGACCCTGACCGAGGGCGCCGTCGCAGGCTACCCGGTGGTCGACGTCCGGGTCACCCTGGTGGACGGCAAATTTCACCCGGTGGACTCGTCGGACATGGCGTTCCAGATCGCCGGGAGCATCGGCTTTCGGGAGGCGGTGGCGAACGCCGGGGTCATGCTCCTCGAGCCGGTCATGGACCTGGAGGTCATGGTGCCCGATTCGTACCTGGGCGACATCATGGGCGACCTCAACTCCAAGCGGGGACGCATCCAGGGGACCGAGGGGGTTGGCGTGGGCCGCCAGTTGGTGAAAGCCCAGGCCCCGATGTCCGAGATCGCCCGCTACGCCATAGACCTTAGGTCGATGACCGGCGGACAGGGCACCTTCCGCTCGACCTTCTCGCACTACGAACCGGTGCCGCCGCACCTGGCGGAGAAGATCATCGCCGACGCGAAGCAGGCCAAAGAACACAAGGTTCATTGACCAAAAAACAGTTCAGGTCCGTCACTGCCCGGCGGATGATCCTCCGCGGTCTGGTACGCCGGTGTCCGTTCTGCGGGCACCGGCCGATCTTCGACTCCTGGTTCAAGCTCAAGGAGAGCTGCCCGCACTGCGGGCACCGCTTCAACCAGGAAGAGGGCTTCTACATCGGGGCGTACGCCATCAACTTCGCGGTGGCCGAGGGGCTGCTGCTGCTCTGCATCATTCCCTACATCATCATCTCGTCCGTCAACCCCGACCTAAAGCTGGACGCCGTACCGTTCGCGTTGGTCGCCGTGGTGCTGGCCGTCGTCGGGCCCATCTTCTTCTACCCGTTCTCCCGCAGCCTGTGGATTGCCATCGACATGACTCTTCGGGGCGGGCGCAACCTTGACGACTCGTGGAAGGAGCCCGAACTGCCCGAGGACAAGCGGAGCTAATCCTCCTCTTCCTCCTCCTCCGGCTCTACCTCGAAATCGGCATCCGGGGGATCGACTCCCGGCGCCCCTCGGGTACCCCGCGCTCCGCGCTCCCCATCGGTGCCGTCGGCACCCCGCAGGTTGCCGGCCTCATCCTCTTCCAGGTCGGGGACGTCCAGGTCACCCGTGCTCCTGGGGGCCGGGGCCGGGGCCGGCGCCGGGGCGGGGTTCACCCGCCTGGTGGTCGTTGTGGATCGGGCCGCCTGTGCCGCCGGTGAGGGGGCGATCGAGGCGGTCGAGACCGGCTCGCCGTCGTTGAAGTAGATGGCTCCCTGCATTCCCTTGTCGACATGCATCCGGCAGTAGAAACGGAGGGACTCACCTGCCGCGGGCAGCTTGATCTCGAAGTCAGCTTGCTCCCCCGGTTTCAGCCGGCGGTCGAAGCCCAGCGCGTCGATGGTGAAGGTGTGGTCGGCCAGGCCACCGGGGTTCTTCAGCGTCACCTTGAGGGTGGCCTCCGAAGCGACCTTGATGAAGGTGGGGGCGAAGGCGAAGTCCGCCATGGTGATCTCCTGGGTGGCCGCAGCCCCCATACCGGCCAGATCGCTGATCCCTCTGTTGTTCACCGGCCCCTCGAGCGTTACCGGCAGCGGAGGCTCGGTGGGCGAAGGGCTGGCGGACGGAGTGGGGCTCAAGGTGGGAAGAGGGGTCTCCTCCACTGCCACCTGTCCGGCGTTGCGGGCGCATCCACCGGCCAGCACCACCAGGGTCACCGCCAGCACTAGCAGTCGAGTCACAAGGGCCTTTCCGCCGTTTCACGCCGATCATAGCCAACCGCGGCGACTATTCAGCGTAGATCCCGGCGGAAGTACCTCGCGTGTCGCTAGGGGATTGTCCTCTTTGTCTCGCATGCGGCGGCGCTGTCCGTCCCCGAGCCGCCGGCGCAGATGTCGGTCCCCAGGCCCCCGTCCAGCGAGTCGTTTCCGCCCTCGCCGTTGAGCCGGTCCGCCCCGTCTCCGCCCTTGAGGGTGTCCCGGCCCGCTCCGCCGCCCAGGGCGTCGTCCCCGGCGCCGCCGTCGACAAAGTCGTCACCACCTTCACCGTTGATGTTGTCGGCACCGTCTCCGCCGCACAGCCTGTCGTTGCCTCCGCCGCCGGCGATTCGGTCGTGCCCGCCCAGGCCGGAAATCACGTCGTTGCCCTTGCCGCCGACCAGGACGTCGGGTCCTTCGGTGCCGACGATCGTCGGCTCCAGCCCGTCACAGAGGGTTTCGTCGAGCGACTCGGCCAGCTCGAACGCCCCCAGGTCGTAACCCGCGCCGCCGGCTGCATTCGGGACACTCGGCAGGTCGACCGGACGGGGTTGGTTTCGCTGGTCGACCGGCTGTTCGGTTTCCCCCTGGTCCAGCGCAGGGCTGGTCTCCGAAAGAGCCATGGTGAAGGTGGGACCGCCGTTGTCGGCCAGAGGCTGGAGCTCGGGATCCGCCGTGATTTGGGGAACCGAGGACTGGATCGTGCCCGTTCCGAAGCCTGCTGTCGACTCGACGAGGTTGGTCCCCTGAAGCACGACTAGCGACCCGGCCTGGTTTTCGTCCCCGTTGGAGAGGTTCAACGGCGCATCTACAACCACATTAAATATGCCTACGGAATCGGCCAGGATGCTGTTTTGCACGACGGCGTTTGCCGCCAAACTGCTTTCGGGCGTCGAGAAGTAGCCCAGGTTGTATAGGGCTCCGCCCCCGCCGGCTGCGGTATTCGCCGCCAGTGTCGAGTAGGTCACACTCACGTCACCGTTGAGATTGAAGATCGCCCCACCCTTCCCGGTTCCCGGGTTAACGGGTGCAGCTCCCCCGACAGCCAAGTTCGCGGTTAGCGTGCTGTTGAGCACATCGATCTCGCCGTGGTGGTTGAAGATCGCTCCGCCCAATCCTGCCCCGCCTCCCCCCGGGCCGGGGATAAATGCGTTCGACTGTGCCCCGCTTCCGCCGCCGAAACCTCCGGCGCCGGGGCCAGAGCCGAATGCTGCTCCCCCGCCGCCGCCGCCGAAACCTCCGTTTCCGCCGAGAAAATAACCGGCGCCGCCGCCGCCTCCATAGCCGCCCCCGCCGCCGGTGTCGACGACGATCGCCGGGGATCCGCTCCCGCCGCCGCCGCCCACGCCACCACCGCCGCCGCCCCCTTCCGCTTGGGGAGTGCCGTGGCCACCCTGGCCGAAGTCGCCTCCATCGCCGCCTCCGGCGAACCCCAGACCACCGGCGCCCGATCCGTTGCCCGAGTCCCCAGACGGGGTGTCGCCACCCAGACCGTTTTTTGTGCCGCCTCCATCGCCGGGACCGTCGATGCAACAATCCGGTGCTGCGTTGCCGCCGTGGTCGTCCGGCCGGAATCCACCGCCACCACCGCCTCCGGCGTAATCTCCGTTTCCGCCGACCGACAGGCCGGAGAAGGTGTCACCCATACCGCCGCCCTGCCCGGTGGTGGAGTCCGTGGAAATGCCGCCTCCTGAATCTCCCAGCCCGGCCATCCCGGACGCTCCGCCCTGGGCCAGGTTGTCCACCATCGTGACCCCGTCGAGAGCGACCTTGCCCTGGTTGAGGATCGCACCTCCAAGGCCGGCACCGCCGCCTCCGGCCGCAGCGGAACCCCCGACGGCCGAACCGCCGCTGATCGTCAGGTCCCGCAGGGTCAGGTCGCCGGCCCCCGGGGTGGCGTAGCTCTCGGTGGCAGGGTTGGACGGGTCGGCGCCGATAAAAAAGAACCGGAAGTCGGTTTCGGAGCTCCGGGTCAGAGTGGCCCCGTTCCCTTCGATGACTATCTGGCTGGAGACCACCGGAAGGGCGTTCGGTCCGTAGAAGAAGTTCTGCGGCTGGCTGAAGTCGTAGATACAGCCGGTGGTAAGAACGAGAGTGTCCGAGCCCGGGTTGGAGCCTTCGTCGTTGGCGTCGACGATCGCGGTCGTGAGCGCGATCGAATCACATGGGACGTTCACGGTCGCGGCAGTAGCGGGAGCCGGCAAAGCGGTTGAAGCAAGCAGGACGAGGCCGGCGAAAAAGGCCAGGTTACGAGGCTCCAACCAGGGACGGGGCGTAAAGGGGCGGCCGGCTTGCTCCATGTACCTTCTCTCCATCCTTCGCGGCTGCGATTCGGCGCCAAAAAACAAGAGCCCACAATATTTGCCTGCGGGGCCGGGCGGAAGACTTGGGGCAAAAACAGTGACCGTGCATGCTTATATGTCGCAATGACGAAACCGTCCCGGCCCCGGCTTGAGCGGCCGGCCGCCGGCGACCGGAGAACCCTTGCGGCATGTGCAGGGCTGACCGCGCTCCTTTGCCTGGCCGGGCTGGCGAGCCGGAGCCTGTGGATCGACGAGGCGGTTGCGCTGCGTATCGCCCAGACCCCCGGCTGGACCGTGCTCATGAGCGACGGCGGCAACATGCCCGCCTACTACCTGCTACTGCGGGTCTGGACCGTCCTCGGCGACAGCCTTCAGGTTCTGCGGCTGCCCTCGGCGCTGTTTGCGACCGCCGCCGTGGTCTTCGGCTACCAGCTGGCCTTCAGGCTGTTCGGCGGGCGGGTGGCGGCGATCTCAGGAGTTTTGCTGACGGTCAACTCCTCGCTGATCACCTACGGCCAGGAAGCCCGCAGCTACGCGATGACACTGATGCTGGTCACGGCCGCCTGGTTGGTGCTCGACGTCGCGAAAGAACGCCGAACCGTCCCCTGGTTCCTGCTGTGGGGCGCTTTGAACGCGCTGGCGGTGGCCTCCCACCTGTTTTCGGTTTTCCTTCTGGCAGCTCAACTGGTATCGCTGGCATTTGTAGCTTCGCGGACACTCCCGTGGAAGGGCCTGCTCGCCGGGGGTGGGGTGACGGCCCTCGGTTCGGCGCCGTTCCTGGCTGCCGCAGCCGGCCGCGGTGACGTCCAGATCGACTGGATTCCGCCAACCTCTGCAACCGCCTTCCGCCAGGTAGTTTTGTTCCTCGGCGGCGCAAACTTCGAGCCGAGCCCGGACCTGGTCCCCCGCTTGATCGCGGTTGTAGTTCTTGCGATCTGCGCAGCCGGCTGGATCGCGGGAATCTGGATTGCAGTTCAGGCCTTTCGAGAGAACGGCCGCTCCCGGATCGCCTGGGCCCACGCCGTGCCGGCCATCTGGCTCACGGTTCCACTGGCCGGTGCGATCGTGGCGTCCCTGGCAGCCCACCCCCTGCTGGTGCCGCGGTTCTTCGTCGCGCTGATCCCGGCCGGTTGCATGCTCCTAGCGCTGTCGCTCTCCAAGGTGCAGCCGAGGCCCGTGGCCTACGCCGGGCTGGCGCTGCTGGTCGCAGTGGGGCTGTCCGGGGTGGTTCGCTCCTCGGGCCATACCGACTGGGAGTGGCGCGAGGTAGCCGGGTATCTCAACCGGGTCGCCCGACCGGGTGAAGCCGTCGTCGTGCTGCCGGGCCGGCAGTTGCTGGCCCTGGACTACGCGCTGGAGCACGCGCGGGAAGCCCCCTCTTTCGAGATCATCAGCCCCGAGCTGACCACGTGGCGTACGCCCGAGGCCACCGTGTACGGCGTCTCGGATGCTTTCGTCCGAACCAACTCTCCCGCTGGTGCCGCAGCGGATGCTTCCGGCCGGGAGCGGTTCTGGGTCGTCACGTCGGACTTCACCCGGTTCGACGGGTCAGGGCGGGTTCAGGAGGCGTTCGACGAAGCCGGGACGTTCTTCCGGGCGCTCGGGCCCGGCTACGTCGTCAGGTCTGCCGAGGCCTTTGGAACTGCCGGCGGCCCGGGGAGGGTCGGAGTGCTGTTGGTCGAACGGGGTCGCTAGGTAAACCGGGGGCGAAGGCGGTCGTAGCTCTGCTCCAGCGTCTCGGGCAGGACCTTGGTCTCGCCGACCACCGGCATGAAGTTGGTGTCCCCGCTCCAGCGCGGGATCACGTGCATGTGCATGTGACCGGGAACCCCGGCTCCCCCCGCGGCGCCCAGGTTGGCGCCGATGTTGAACCCCTCGGGCGACATCGTGGCCTTCAGGGCCTCGATGGCTTCGACAGTGAGGTCCATCACCCGGGTCCGCTCCTCGACCGTAAGGTCCTCCAGCCCGCCGACGTGACGGAGGGGCGCAACCAGCAGCGCGCCGCTGTTGTAGGGAAAACGGTTCATGACCACCAGGCACAACTCGTCCCGCATCAGGATGTAGTTGCCCTCCAGGTCGTCGGTTTCGGCGTCGGTGCAGAGAAAGCAGCCCTCGAAGTGGGCAGAGGTCACGTACTCCATCCGCTGCCGGAACAGCCGGTCCACGAGCCTACGCTCCTGCGTCGCTTCGGATCGGAGAAGGCAAAGCTAGGATGAGATCAGGCGTTCGTCGACCTCTTTGACGATGTTCGCGGTGAACTCGTCGAGCGGGACGCCGCGCTTCTCGTTGCCGCCCCGTTTCTTGACCGACAGGGTGCGGGCCTCGACCTCCTTGTCGCCCACCACCAGCATGTAGGGGACCTTCGACATCTGGGCCTTGCGCACCCGGTTGCCCAGCGACTGGTCGGAGGAGTCGACGGTGACCCGGATCTTCTGCTCCCGCAGGTGACCGGCGACCTGTTCGGCGTAGTCGTAGTGGCGGTCGGAGATCGGGACGACGGTGACCTGATCGGCGGCCAGCCAGGTGGGGAAGGCGCCCCCGTAGTGCTCAAGCAGGATGGCGAAGAACCGCTCGATCGACCCGAAAAGGGCCCGGTGGATCATGAACGGCCGGTGCCGGCCGCCGTCCTCGCCGATGAACTCCAGGTCGAACAGGTTCGGGAACTGAAAGTCCACCTGCAGGGTGGAAAGCTGCCACCGCCGGTTCAGGGCATCCTTGATGTGGACGTCGATCTTCGGCGCGTAGAAGGCGCCCTCGCCCTCGGCTACGGTGAACGGGATGTCTGCGGCCTCCAGGGCCTGGCGCAGCGCCTCGGTCGCCCGGTCCCACTCCTCGGGCTCCCCGACAAACTTCTCGGGCCGGGTGGACAGCTCGGCTTCGAACTCGGTGATGCCGAAGGTGCGAAGCACCTTCAGGACGAACTGGAGCAGGCTGGCCAGCTCGGCCTCCAATTGGTCGGGCATGACGAATATGTGGGCGTCGTCCTGGGTGAATCCCCGGACCCGGGTGAGGCCGTGGAGGACACCGGAGCGCTCGAAGCGGTAGACGGTGCCGAACTCGAACAGCCGCAGGGGCAGCTCGCGGTAGGAGCGGGTGCGGGAGCCGTAGATCAGCATGTGCATCGGGCAGTTCATCGGTTTGGGGTAGTAGGTGGCGCCCTCCATCTCCATCGGGGGGTACATGCCGTCCTTGTACCAGCTGAGGTGCCCGGACTTGGCGAACAGGGCCTCCTTCGCCAGGTGGGGGGTGACGACGAACTCGTATCCGGCCGCCTCGTGCTCGGCCCGGGAGTAGTCCTCCATGATCTTGCGGATCAGGCCGCCCTTGGGGTGGAAGACCGCCAGGCCGCCGCCGATCTCGGGAGGGAAGCTGAACAGGTCCATCTCGGGCCCGAGTTTGCGGTGGTCGCGCTTTTGGGCCTCCTCGAGACGCCACAGGTACTGCTCCTGCGCCTTGGGCGACTCCCACGCGGTCCCGTAGATCCGCTGGAGCATCGGGCGCTTCTCGTCCCCCCGCCAGTAGGCGGCGGAGCTGCGGGTGAGCTTGAACGACTTGATCCGGCCGGTCGAGGGGAGGTGCGGGCCCCGGCACAGGTCGACGAACTTGTCGGCGTTGCGGTAAAGCGAGACCTTGTCGCCGATTACTCCCTGGTCTTTGGCCTCCGGGTCCATCTCGCTGATCCACTCGGACTTGTACGGCTGGTCTTTGAAGAGCTCCGCCGCCTCCTCGATCGAGACCTCCTCACGGGAGAACGGCTGGTCCTCCCGGATGATCTCGGACATGCGGGCCTCGATCTTCTCCAGGTCCTCCGGCGTGAACGGCCGGCCGATGTCGAAGTCGTAATAAAAGCCGTCCTCGATGGGCGGGCCGCCGGCGTATTTGGCGTCGGGCCATATCGACAGGACCGCCTGTGCCAGCACGTGCGCGGTGGAGTGGCGGAGCACCTGGCGGCCGGCGTCGTCTTTCTGCAGCAGCACCACGGCATCGCCCTCCGGCGGGCGGGACAGGTCGAAGAGGGTCCCATCTGGGACCATGTAGGCAACCGCGTCTTTACGCCGGGGATCACTCATTAGAAAGCCATTATCCATGTCACCAGAGCTGCTCTACCTTTTGCGCCGCCGCATCGGTGCCTCCGGGCCCCTTCGATTCGACGAATTCATGGAGGTCGTTCTCTACGGCGACCCCCACGGCTACTACCGCAATCACGTCCCCGGCGCCGACTTCGACTACGAGACCTCCCCGACCCTCACCCCGTGGTTCGGCCGGCTGGTCCTGCAGGAGCTGGAGGCGGTTTGGGAGCAACTGGAGTCGCCGGAGGAGTTCACGGTCGTGGAGGTCGGGGGCGGGAACGGCGACCTGGCGGCGGCCGCGGTGGCGTCGGTCGAGGGCAGGTTCGAGAAGGCGCTGCGCTGGGTGTTCGTGGAGCCCATCGACACCGTGACAAAGCTACAGCGGTACCGGCTGGGGTCATCCGAGCGCTACTCCTGGGTGGAGTCATTGGACGAACTGTCTCCGATTACGGGCATCGTGCTTGCGCACGAGGTGCTGGACAACTTCCCGTTCCGGCTGTTCGAGGTGGAGAAGGACGGGGCGAAGGAGGTGCGGGTCGGAACGGCGCGCCACCACCTGACCGAGGTCCTGTTCCCCATCGGTCCGGAGATCGCCGAACTGGCTGCGCCGGCGCTGGAGCACCTGGAGGAGGGCGACCGCTTCGAGCTTCGGACCGGGGTGAACGCCTGGGTGGCCTCCGCCGCCCGGGTGCTGGAGAGGGGCAACCTGCTGGTGGTGGACTACGGGCAGATCGAGCCCGAGATCTGGACCCGGCACCCGTCGGGGTCGATGGTGACCTACCAGAGGGGCGAGCTGGGCGTTGACCCGTTCGACAACCTGGGCGGCGCCGACATCACCGCGCACGTGAACTTCTCGGCCCTGGACCGGGCGGCTCAAGATGCCGGCCTGCACGTGCTTCCGATCCAGACCCAGAAGGGCTGGCTGGAGAAGCTGGGGCTCGGTGAGGTGGTGGCGGAGCTGCGCCGTCAGGCGACCAGGGCCCAGGCGGAGAACCGCCACGCGGACTACATGCGGTACCTGGCCGAACGGTCGAGGGTCGAGCTGCTGGGCGCCCGTGGGGGGCTGGGCGACTACCTGGTGTTCACAGCCGAGAAGCCGGCTGGGGCTGGGTAGAGCTCAGTCCGACAGAATCCGGTCGATCTCTTCCGGAGGCGTGCCCTTGCCCTCCAGCCACTCCCGCATGAAAGTCTTCGACTCCTCGTCGGTCGGTTGACGGCCGCCGAATTTTTCGTCCAACGCCATGGCGATCTCCAGGAAATTCGTCTGGAGCGCTTCCAGCTCCGGTTCCATCGGTTCAGCCTCGGCGTTGGGGTCCTCTACCGATCCCGGATTACCCGCATCGTCGACCAGAGCCTGCCCTCCGGCCACCCAGGCCCTCACTCCTCCGGCGAGAAAGTCCGCTGAGTAGCCGGCTTCCCGAAGGGTCTTCGCGGCCCGTTCGCTTCTGGGGCCGGTCCGGCACACGGTTACCACCGGCCGGTCCTTGGGCAGGTCATCCAACCGGTCTGCCAGGCTCCCGAGCGGAATGTGGCGTGCGCCGGGGATGTGGCCGGCGCTCCACTCGGAATCCTCACGAACATCGATTAGTTCGCGATCGTCCTTGCTGCTGAGAAACTCCTCAAGCTTCATTCTCTAAGACTAATCGAAATGGAGTTTTGTGATTGCCTCCAGCACCCCTTCGGCGATCCGGCCCGGCCTCTCGCCTATCCCCAGAACCTTCGACGGGTCGCAGCGGGGGTCCACCTCCACGACCTTGGCTCGCTCGGGCACGGTGACCCCGTCGTGCACCAGCCCCCTCAGGATTCCGGCCAGCGGCGCCTTCAACTCCGCGTCGTCGATGGACGCCACCACCTGGCCGGCCTCCACTTTGTCGGCGATCCGGCAATCGGTCCGGAACACCCCGGCCGCCGGGGCGTAAATGAACCTCTCCCGGGCGTGGCCCCCGTAGTTGCGGGGCTCCCCCGCCAGCTCCTTCGTCCGGCCCGAGGTGAGCACCTTGCCGAGGTCGTCGCCCCACTGGGTCTCGACGACCGCGGTGGCGGTAACCCCGGCCTCGAAGTTCGGGCCGAGGCCCACGGTGAACGGGGCCAGCTCCAGCTGGCTCTCGGGGTGCGCGTGCTTGCGCATCCGGGCATCGACCACAACTTGGGTGTGCAGGAACCGGAGGACCTTGAACAGGTCCCCCAGGAATACCGGGATCCCCGCCCGGCCGTCCAGCGCCTCGGCCAGTTCCTCCGGGTCTTCGTAGACGGTTGCGGTGACGCCCTCCAGCTCGGCGGAGCCGTCGAAGGCGGCGTCGGCAAACGCCATGCCCCGCCGGGGTGCCGCCGGGGCCGGGTCGTCCGAGATCCACACCCGGTAGCCGTCCCGGAAAAGGCGGTGGGCGACCGCGGAACCGACGTCGCCGATCCCACGAACAGCCACGATGTTTCCGCTGCTCAACTCACTCGACCCTTCACGTAAAAACCGGCCCCCAAGGGAGCCGGTTTTTTGGTAAATCGATAGCGCTTACGCTTCGGCCGAAGCGGCCTCTGCGGCGGGAAGGAACTGCTCGATCGCCGAGCGGATTGCGCTGGCGGGGCGTGCACCGACCACCCGGGTCGCCTCTGCGCCGTCCTTGAACAGCACGAGCGACGGGATCGACATGATGCCGTAGTTGCCGGTCACACGGGGGTTGTCGTCGATGTTCAGCTTCACTACCTTCATGCGTCCTGCGAGGTCGGCCGAAAGCTTGTCGACTTCGCCGGCCACGACGCGGCACGGGCCGCACCATTCCGCCCAAAAGTCAACGAGAACCGGAGTGTCGGAGTCGAGAACCGCCTCCTGAAAATCGCCGTCGCCTACTTCTTTAACGTTTCCCATGTCCTGGATAGGCCACTGTGCTCATCCCCGGGCCGATGAATCGACCCTTCTCCCTCGGGATGGCTGGAGACCTTCCTCCTCTCTCTCGTATCTAGAAGCGAATGGACCCACTATTTATTCCCGAGTGGGCAGTCCGCCGGGCCAACAGAACTATTTGCAACGTCTAATAACAGTTAATCACTTATCGGTCTTAACTTCGTGGCCACCGAACTCCCTCCGGAGCGCGGCGATGACCTTCATCGCGAACGATTCCTCCTGCTGCGAGACGAAGCGGGCGAACAGAGCGGCCGATATCGCCGGGGCGGCAACGCCGGTGTTGACCGCCTCGAGCACCGTCCAGCGGCCCTCTCCGGAGTCTGCGGCGTAGCCCTTGAGCTGCTCCAGGTCGGGGTCTTTCTCGAACGCCGAAGCGGCCAGGTCCAGCAGCCACGACCGGACGACCGAACCCTGACGCCAGACGTTTGCGATCTGGTGGAGGTCCAGGTCGAACTCCTGGGAGGCCCGCATGATCTCGAACCCCTCGCCGAAGCTCTGCATCATCCCGTACTCGATGCCGTTGTGGACCATCTTCACGAAGTGCCCGGCCCCCGGAGGTCCGACCCGCGCGTACCCGTTCGGCGGCGCCAGGGTCTTGGCCAGCGGCTCGATGATCTCGAAGGTGTCCTCGTCCGCACCGATCATCAGCGAATAACCTTCGGTAAGCCCCCAGATGCCGCCTGAGGTGCCGGAGTCGGCCCAGTGGAGGCCCTGCGCCTGCACCTCGGCCGCCCTCCGGATGGAGTCCCGGAAGTTGGAGTTGCCGCCGTCGATCAGCACGTCGCCCTCGTCGAGCAACTTGCACATCTCGTCGATGTTGCGCTGGGTGACGTCGCCCGCAGGCACCATGAGCCACACAACCTTCGGCGAGGGAAGCTGGCTCACCAGGTCGGCCAGGTCCTTCGCCTGCTGGGTGTTGGACCGGGAGTAACCGATCACCTCGTGGCCGTCCCGCTCCAGGCGCTCCTTCATGTTGCCGCCCATGCGGCCGAGCCCTACGAGTCCGATCTTCATGAAATCACCTCTTGTAGTTGCGCCAGGGTCACCCTTGCCACACGCCGCCCGGCCTGCTGGAGACTGCGATAGTCGCCCAGGGCCTGCGCCGATATGAGGTCACCAAATGAGTAGGTCGCGTGCGGGATGGCCAGGTCGTCGCCCCTGATGTCGGGGTCGACCACCTGAATGAAAACCCCGGTGTTCGGGCCGCCCTTGTGAAGTTGTCCGGTGGAGTGCAGGTACCGGGGGCCGAAGCCCACGGTGGTAGCAACCCGGTGCTTGTCCCGGAGGCTGAGCCGAGCCCTCTGCAGCGCCGACTCGGTCTCCTCGGTCCGGTCCAGGTAGGCCAGGATCGCCACGTAGTCGCCCGGTTTGATCGACTCCAGGACCGGCCCCAGGTCTTCCGTTGCCGGGTCCTCGGTCTTGCCGGAGTCCAGGATGGCCTTGGTCGCCTCCTTGGCTTGGGCGACGTTGGGCTGGTCGAATGGGTTGATGCCCAGGATGTACCCGGCAACGGCAATGGCGAACTCCCAGCGGAAGAACTCGCCCCCAAGGTCGGTCGGCCGGTTGTAGTCGATCTTGACCACCGGGTGGCCGGCCGCGGCCAGGGCGTCCAGGCCCGGGGCGTCGCCCAACGACACGAAGATCCGGTCGTCCCCGTACACCTCCGGCGGACCGAGGTCCTCCCCGACCACCGGGACGATGCCGCGGCCCTCTTTGCCGGTCGACTCGGCGATCAATTGCTCGACCCAGTCGCCGAGGCTGCGGATCTCCTCGGGCAGGACCACCGTGACCTTGTCCCGGCCCTGGGTCGCCGCAACGCCTTGAGTGATGCCCAGCCAGGCGCCGGGGTTCTGGGCCACCGGAACGCAGTGGTGGGAGGCGCAGGCCATCTCCTCGGCGTCGTCCAGGATCGCGTACAGGTCCACCCCGGCCAGCGAAGCCGGCACCAGGCCGAACAACGAGAGAGCCGAGTACCTGCCCCCGATGTCGGGCCGGTTCAGGAACACCTTGCGGAAGCCCATCAGCGTCGCCAGGCGGGCCAGGCGGGTGCCGGGGTCCGTGATGGCTACGAACTGCTGCGGGTTATTGACCAGCTCGTAGAAGTAACCGAAGTGGGAGATTGACTCGACCGTCGTGCCGGACTTCGATGCGACGATGAACAGCGTCTTGTCGAGCGGGAGGGAGTCCTTCAACTTGGCGATCGTCCGGGGGTGCGTGGAGTCCAGAACCAGAAGCTCCATCCCTTCGGCGTCGGGGAACGAGTTGCGGAAGACCTCCGAAACCAGCGAGGACCCGCCCATTCCGAGGACGACGGCGTGTGTGAAGCCGTCGGCCTTGGCGTTCTTGGTGAACTCCTCGAGCTCGGGGACCCGCTCCAGCATGGCGTCGGCGACGGTCAGCCAGCCGAGGCGGTCGGAGATCTCGGTGGGGTCGTCCTTCCAGACCGTGTGGTCCTTGCGCCACATCCGGCCGACGATGTCGCCGTCGCTGAGCTCGGAGACCATGGTGTCGACCAGCGAGCCGAGCTTGGAGTCCAGCTTGGACTCCCAGCGGACCCGTCCGGCACACACCTTCTCGATCTTCTGCTCCAGAGTGGCCAGCAGGGACGAGAAGTCCTTCTCAAAGGCCTCGATACCCTCCACCTCCAGCTTGGCCGCGACCTCCTCGAGGTTGATCTGCTTGTCGGCCAGGCCGGCGAGGACCTTGAGGGCCTCGCCGAAGTTGTTCGTGACCGAGTTCTCGTTGACGTTGCCGTGGTCCAGGAAGGCGTCCATCGTCTGCTGGGGCATGGTGTTGACGGTGTTCGGGCCGATCAGCTCGTCGACGTAGTAGGTGTCCGGGTAGGCCGGGTTCTTGGTGCCGGTGGAGGCCCACAGCGGCCGCTGGACGTTGGCCCCGGCGGCGGCGAGCTTCTCCCAGCGGGGCCCGGAGAAGATCTGCTGGAACCGCTGGTAGGCGACCTTTGCGTTGGCGATGGCTACCTTGCCCCGCAGCGGCGAGTCGTAGGGCAGCAGGGCGTCGACCGCGGAGTCGACCCGGGAGATGAAGAACGAAGCTACCGAGTTCACGTTGTCGATGGGGAGGCCGGCGTCCTTGCGCAGCTCAAGGCCGCTGACGTACGCCTCGGCCACCTTCTCGTAGGACTTCACGGAGAACAATAGGGTGATGTTCACGTTCACCCCGGCGGCGGTCAGCTCCTCAACCGCGTGCACGCCCTCGGCGGTGCCGGGGACCTTGATCATCACGTTCGGGCGGTCGAATTGGGCCCAGAGCTCCTTGGCTTTGGCGATGCTGCCCTCGGCGTCGTGAGCCAGCGAGGACTCCAGCTCGAACGAGACGAAGCCGTCTTTCCCACCGGTCTTCTCGTACACCGGGGCGAACACGGTGGCGGCGTCCTGAATGTCCTTTTGGGCCAGCTCGTAGAAGACGTCGATTGCGTCCCGCTCCTCGAGCGAGATCTCGGCAATCGCCTCGTCGTAGTCGGTCGACCCGCCGATTGCCTTCTTGAAGATGCTGGGGTTGGAGGTGACTCCGGAGAGGTCCCGCTCGTCGATCATTTTGGCCAGCTCGCCGCCCGAGATCAGGCCACGCCTGAGAAAGTCCAGCCAGATGGCCGTCCCGGCCTGGTGAAGCTGATGCAGTCGATTCATCGAAACCTCCGTAAATGCCGGTTCAGGTGGACCGGAGCTCGGTGACCTGCTGCCGGCGGCGTTTTTTGCTTCGTCCCCGCGTGTGGCCGGTGCTGCTCAATGGCCTGGGACCGGCCTCGCTTCTCGGCGGGGGTGAGTGCTCCCAAGCTTAGTGGTCAGGGTCCGCACTGGTATGCGAACGGCGGCCCTGCAAGACTCTTACCCATGAATCTGCTTCCTGAAGACGTCGACCGCTACTTGCGTTCGCTTGCCGAGTACTCCGACGACCCGGTCCTTCTAGAGATGGAAGCGCTCGCAGCGGAGCAAAAATTCCCGATAGTCGAGCGCATGGTCGGGTCGACGCTGGAGATGCTTGCCCGGTCGATGGGCGCCAGGACGGTTTTCGAGCTCGGTTCGGGGTTCGGATACTCCGCCTGGTGGTTCGCCCGGGCAGTGGGGCCGGAGGGCGAGGTGACCCTGACCGACGGGGAGCCGCGTAACGCCGCCCTTGCGAACGACTTCCTGGACCGTGCCGGGCTGTGGGACCGGTGCGAGTTTTTCACCACCGATGCGGTTACCGCCCTGGTGGCAATCGGGGGCCAGTACGACATCGTCTACTGCGACATCGACAAGACCGAATACCCGGCGGCATTCGCTGCGGCGGCGGAGCGGATCCGGGTGGGTGGGCTGTACATCTGCGACAACGTCCTGTGGTCCGGAAAGGTGGCCGACGAGGAGAACGACGAGGCGGAGACCGAGGCCATCCGGCTGCACAACGAGATGGTCTACAACGACCCGAGGTTCCTGACGACGATCAACCCGACCAGGGACGGGCTGATCGTGGCTCTGAAGATCGAGTAGGCAGCGCAGCCTATAATTCAAAGACGGCCCCATTCGGCCGCAGTCCCGGGCGCGTAGCTCAGCGGGAGAGCGCTGCCTTCACACGGCAGAGGCCACAGGTTCGAAACCTGTCGTGCCCACTTGAAGTTCGGTTTCACCGAACGAAGCCATGCCGACCAACCTCACCATCCAGTCCGCCGTCCACTCGGTCATTGCCTCACTCGAGAGGGCTAACTGGACCGCCCGATCGTTCGACCCAGCCTCCCGTAGAACTCGAGACAATCGTGGCCGAGTTGGGAAAAGACGTGCCAATCGATGAGCATGGCGTGCGTTGGGATCCCGACGCTTGGTGGTCGGGAATTCGTGAAACTTATCCGGACTCAGG
>DASTUJ010000214.1 GCA_035759705.1 Actinomycetota bacterium
TGGCGCGGCCTCGCGCTTCAAGTACTTCTCGGGCATCCAGGCCCACGCGAAGGGGTGGTTCCTCCAGAATGCCACCTGGCTCTTGGTGACCCGAACGCTGCTGGGTCCTATGGCCTTCACGGCTTCCGCCAGAGCGTCGAAAATCTGTCGCGACTCATGAAGCTCGCCGAAGAACCGATCCAGCTCGCCTGAGTAGCTCACGTGGCCAACCTACCCGGTCGCCACTTCTTGTCACCTCTGATCGCTACAGTCCTGGTATGCCCAAAAGCGCAATGATCTGCCTCCAGTGCGGGCACCGGTCCCTCCAATGGCTCGGCCGGTGCCCCGACTGCTCCGCGTGGGACTCGTTCGTTGAGGAGCCACCGCCGATCGCCGGGAACCCAGCCCGCCCCCCGGAAGCGGGGGCCACCGTGTTGATCGGGGCGGTCGAGGCCATCTCAGCCTCCCGCATCAAAACCGGTCTGGGGGAGTTGGATCGGGTTCTCGGAGGGGGGCTGGTGAAGGGCTCGGTGACCCTTCTCGCGGGTGAGCCCGGGGTCGGTAAGTCCACCCTGCTCCTCCAGGCTGCGGCCGGGGTCGAGCAGCAGGGAAAGCAGGTTCTGCTTGTCTGTGGTGAGGAGTCGATCGAGCAGGTCGCGGCCCGGGCCCGGCGCCTGGGCGCGCCCCGCCGGACCACGTTGACTGCGGCCACCGACCTGAGCGCAATCGTCCCGCTGATGACCGGCAGCGACGTGGTGCTGGTCGACTCCATCCAGAGCCTGAGAGCCTCCGAGTCCGGCGGGGAGCCCGGTTCGGTGGCGCAGGTACGCCAGTGCGCCATGGCTCTGACCGAAGCCGCTCGCAATACCGGCGCAGCCCTGGTGTTGGTGGGCCACATCACCAAGGACGGGTCGATTGCCGGACCCCGAGCGCTGGAGCATCTGGTTGACGTGGTCCTCACCTTCGAGGGTGACCGCGGCCACCATTTGAGAACCGTGCGGGGGATCAAGAACCGGTACGGCGCGACCGGCGAGCTCGGGGTCTTTCAGATGGGTCCCGCCGGGCTGAGCGAGGTTGCCGATGCCTCCCGCTTCTTCCTGGCCGAACGGCACAAGGACGCTGTCGGCTCGGCGGTCGGGTGCATCATCGAAGGCCGGCGCTCTTTGGCTCTTGAGATCCAGGCGCTGGTGGTTTCGTGTAAGCCCCCAGCGGTTCCCCGGCGGGTGGCGCAGGGACTGGAAATGGCCCGGCTCGGGGTCGCGATGGCGGTGCTTCAGCAGCACGGAAAAGTGAACATGGCGGATTGCGATGTCTACGCCTCGGTCGCCGGAGGTCTCAGGGCGGCCGAGCCGGCAATCGACCTTCCGCTCTGTTTGGCGCTGGCCAGTTCCCGCAAAAACGTACCGATCCCGGCCGGCGTGGCCGCGGTCGGTGAGGTAGGCCTGGCCGGGGAGGTGCGCTCGGTTCCGGGTCTGGACGCTCGGGTGAACGAGTTGTTTCGGCTCGGTTTTAGGACGGTTCTGGCGCCGCCGGTTCACGGAACGGACGGAATTGGCGATATTTCACCGGAAAAAGGGGCAAAAGTCGTGCGTGCGGCCTCTTTGGGCCAGGCTCTCGCGATTTTGAGTCGAATCGGTCACTGACAGTGATGTTACGTAGCCCATTGCGGCAGGGGGGTCCCGCCTGTTACCATAGAACGTCCCGAGACCGCGTTATTTGTCGCTGTTTCGTGCCGGAAAGTTGCTCCCGCATCTAAGGGTCCGTTCGAGGGACCGTCCAATCTAGAGAAGGAGGACCGTTTGCCCTCAGCCACCACCTTTCAAATTGGTGACAAGGTTGTTTACCCCCATCACGGTGCCGCAATCATCAAAAGTCTTGAGCAGAAGGAATTCCAAGGAGAGACGAAGGATTACTACGTACTGAGGTTGGCTTACGGAGACCTGACGCTGATGGTCCCCGTGGACAACACCGACGGTGTAGGCATTCGAGACGTAATCGCACAGGACGAGCTTGAGAAGGTCTTCAAGGTCCTGAAGTCCAAGGAATGCCGCATGCCCACCAACTGGAGCCGTCGTTTCAAGACCCACGTCGAGAAGCTTCGCTCCGGAGACATCTACCAGGTGGCTGAAGTAGTTCGTAACCTGGCCCGGCGTGAAGCCGACAAGGGCCTGTCCGCAGGTGAGAAGCGAATGCTTACGAAGGCTCGCCAGATTCTCATCTCCGAAGTTACGTTCGCAGCAAACGTCGACGAATCCGAAGCCGGCACCATGCTGGACAAGGTGCTCGCAGGCTAAACCCAAAACACTTACTGCGGCCCCCGGCCTGCGCCCGAGAGAGATCTCGAGCCCGGACCGGGGGTCGTTTTATGAAGGAGCCCCTTTTGTCTCGATTCGTCACGGCGGTGGTCCTGGCCGCCGGCAGCGGAAAGCGTGTCGGCTCCGACATCCCCAAGCAGTTCCTCCCGCTGGGCGACAAGCCGATGCTCCACCGGAGCCTCGCGGTCCTGGAAGCGGCCGAAGAAATCAGCTCGGTCGTGGTGGCGCTTCCTGCCGACGACGGCTCCGACCTCTCCGCGTTCTCGAAAGTCGTAGCGCAGGTCCCCGGCGGCGAGACTCGACAAGCCTCGCTTCAGAGTGCCCTCGCCAAGCTCCCCGGGTCGACCGACACGGTTATGGTCCACGACGCCGCCCGCCCCCTTTTGGGTGCGGCTCTGATCGACAAGCTGCTGGGCGCCCTCGACGACACCTGCGACGGCGTCATCCCTGCGATCCCGATGGAGGACACAATCAAGAGAGTCTCCGACGACCTACTGGTGGAGGAGGAGGTCGACCGGCAGGGGATCTGGCGGGTCCAGACGCCCCAGGTGTTCCGCCGTGCGGTTCTGGAGGACTCCCTGGCCAAGGCCCTGGCCTCGGGGCTGGAGTCGACCGACTGCTCGCAGATGTTGACCAGCGCCGGGTACCGGGTTCGGGTGGTGGAGGGCGACCCCCTCAACTTCAAAGTCACCCGGGCCGCCGACCTCTGGCTCGCCGAACAGATTATCGCGGCCCGGCCGGAGGCCGACTGATGCGCGTCGGCATGGGTTACGACGTCCACGCCTTCGACGAGAGCCGTCCGCTGGTCCTCGGCGGCGTCACCATCCAGGACCACGGAGGGCTGGCCGGCCACTCGGACGCCGATGTCGTATCGCATGCCGTGGCCGACGCCCTGCTCGGGGCCGCGGGACTCGGGGACCTGGGCACCCACTTCTCCTCCGAGATGGTCCCGGAAGGCATTTCGAGCCTGCAGATCCTCGCCCGGACCGCAGTCGTGCTGGCCGACGCGGGCTTCACCATCGTGAACATCGACGCCACTGTGGTCATCCAGAACGTCCGGATGGCGCCGCACCGCCTCGAGATGGTCTCCCGGGTCGCCGGAGCGCTGAGCATCGACCCCAGCCGGGTCAGCGTCAAGGCGACCACCACCGACCACCTCGGTTTCGCCGGGCGCGGAGAGGGAGCCGCCGGGATCGCCGTGGCTCTGGTCGACGGCGGCCCGACCGATAGGTAGGTCCCGGGTAAAGTTGAAGCAATGGGACTGATGGTCACGAATACACTGACGCGGGCCAAGGAGGCCTTCGTCCCCCGCGACGAGGGCAAGGTCGCGATGTACGTCTGCGGCCCGACCGTCTACGGCGACATCCACATCGGCAACGCCCGGTCGTTCATCGTGTTCGACGTCATCCGGCGTTACCTGGAGTGGCGCGGCTACGAGGTCACCTACGCCCAGAACTACACCGACGTGGACGACAAGATCATCAACCGGGCGAAGGACGAGGGCTCCGACTGGACCCAGCTTGCCAAGCATTACTCGGACGCCTTCGAGGAGGCCGCCTCGGCCCTCAGGATCCGGCCGCCGGACCTTCTGGTGAAGGCCACCGACCACATCCCGGACATGATCGACATGATTTCGAAGCTGGTCGAGGCCGGCGTGGCCTACGAATCGGCCGGCAGCGTCTGGTTTTCGGTGGAGAACTTCCCCGGCTACGGCAAGCTCAGTGGCCGGACGCTCGACGAGGTACATGCCCGTGAGCGGGTGGAGCCGGACCCCAACAAGCGGATGGCGCTGGACTTTGCCCTGTGGAAGGCCGCCAAGGAGGGCGAGCCCTCGTGGGACAGCCCGTGGGGGCCCGGCCGTCCCGGCTGGCACATCGAGTGCTCCGCGATGTCGGCCAAGTACCTCGGCATGGGCTTCGACATCCATGGCGGCGGCTCGGACCTGATCTTTCCCCACCACGAGAACGAGATCGCCCAGGCGGAGGCTGCGCTCGGCTCAGAGCCGTTCGTACGCTACTGGCTCCACGGCGGGATGGTGAAGATGGACTCCGAGAAGATGTCCAAGTCGCTGGGGAACATCGCCTTGGTCAAGGACCTGCTGAAAGACGTCAAGCCGTCGGTGCTGCGGGCGATGTCGGTCTCCGCCGCCTACCGGAGCGACGTCGACTTCGGCGAGGCCTCCATGGAGCAGGCCCGCCGGGCGGTCGAACGGTTCGACAACTTCTCCCGGGCCGCCGGGGAGGCGGCAGCGCAGGTCTCCAGGGACGGTCAGCAGTACCTTGACCGCTTCAGGGCGGCCATGGACGACGACTTCAACACCCCGATGGCGATCAGCGTGATGTTCGACCTGGTTAAGCACGGCAACATGCTGCTCGACAGCGACCACGACCCGGAGGCGCCGCGCAACGTCGCCGGGCTGGTGGCAGCGTTCGACCAGATGACCGGCGTGCTGGGTATCTCGTACGACCCGGCAAGCGACGCGGGGGACGCCGAGGACGGTCTGTCGGCCGACGAGGAAGCGCTGCTGAAGCGCCGGGACGAAGCCCGTAAGTTGAAGAACTGGGCGGAGTCGGACAGCCTGCGGGACCAACTGGCGGAGCGGGGGATCATCGTGGAGGACACGCCTGCGGGCAGCCGCTGGCACCGCAAGTAGTCAGTCCCGGGAAACGAACGCGATCGAATCATCCAGCAGGACCTTGAGCCTTCCTGCGTCCACGGCGGGAGGACCCTGTACGACGGCCCACTCGGCCATCTCCCTTTTTCCCATGACCAGGCGAGACGCCTCGCCGGCCGCTTCAAGCTCGTCGATCCTGGATTTCGGAAGCTTCACGACGAGGTCGTGCGGACGGTCGTAGGCGAACACCCTGCCCTGAACTTTGGCGCTGACATGATTTCGCTTGTGGTCCAGCTCCACCCCGGGGGCGCCCTCAATCAATGAGACCAGCAATTCCTTCAAGCCGGTCACGCCGCGCTACCGCGGCCGGGAGGGACCACCGATGTGGCGCGACTGGAGTCCGATCGGGCCGCCGCAACTGCAGCGGCTACCTGGACTGCTGCGACCACGCCGGCCCCGAGCAGCCACCACGTGCCCTCGTCCTGCGACACCGACCAGCCGATCAGCACCGCACCTGCGGCCGCCAGAAATGAAAGGACCCACAGGGACCGGCCACCGTTCCGCGAACGCAGCGCGCTCCGGTGACGCCAGGTCCAAAGGTCGAGGATCACCCAGCCTGCCGTCAAAAGGACGGCTCCCGCAAGGTCGAACGGAGCCGGTCCGTGCCCCTGGCTGATCGAGAAGACCCGGTTGCCGGCGTCGGGAAGTGCGATCAGCACGATCCCCGACACAGTGAGGATCGCCCAGATCGCCCATGGACCTCGTGAGGCATTGAGACGTGCCATTGCTCACCCCAGGCGGATGTTGACGCAACAGAATTTGCTACCCGATCGAATTTTCCGGCCCTTGTTCGGACCTGAACCGACGGAAACTAGAGCTGGTGCCCAGATTCGAACTGGGAACCTACCGATTACAAGTCGGTTGCGCTACCGGATTGCGCCACACCAGCCAGTTGGGGGCACCGGCCCCACTTGCTACTACACTTTAGCGCCCCCAACTTCCCCCTCCCGCCCACTCTCGCCTACGACCGGCCTGGCGGGCCCGGAGGACCCCTGCTTGCCTGGCGGCCCCGGACTTGCCCGCACGGCCTTGCCTGGGGCGGCGGTCCTTGATTCGGCATCGCCGTTTGCCTAGGGTTAGGCGAATGAATTACACCTGTGTAAGTAAGGATTCCGCATGAGCCCCCCTCCGGAGACGAAGTTCGGCGAGCGGGAGCAGAAGATTCTTGAGTTCGAACGGAACTGGTGGAAGTACTCGGGGGCCAAGGAGCGGGCCATCCGGGAGCTATTCGAGTTCTCCGCAACCCGCTACTACACGCTGCTCAACGAGATCATCGACATGCCCGAGGCCCTCGCCCACGACCCCATCCTGGTCAAGCGCCTGCAGAGGTTGCGGGCCTTCCGGCAGCGCCAGCGAATGGCCCGGCGGCTGGGTATCCACCTGTCCGAGAACGGATAGCAGATAATCGGACCCATTCATGGGAAAACACTCACTTCCGGAAAGCCCCGGGTTCTGGCGAGCAGTAATAATTGCGGGACTCCGCTACCTCGTCGTGATCGCTCTTTTGGGGGCGGTGGCGTTCGGAATCTACAAGCTGGCCTTCGACAATCCGGACGACAGTCCCGAGACGGAAGAGACCCTCTCCCCTCCGACTGACCCCTTCCTGGAGGAGACACCAACCGACGCTTCACCCACTGCGTCTCCTACCCCAACCGCTTCAGCGTCCGCCGCTCCCGTGCAGGGAACTGGCAGGGTCCAGGTTCTCGACGCCAGCAACTCCGCCGCTCGCCTGGACGCATCCGAGCGCAAGCTCGAAGAGGCCGGCTACGACGTGGTCGCCAAGGCTAATGCCAGGACTCCCGTAGAGAGGACGACGGTCCTTTACCAGCCGGGGAACCAGCAGATGGGTGAGGCGATTGCCAGCCTTCTTGGTGCCAGCCTGGTCGAGCCGCCGGGAACCCGCAACGTCGACCCGGCCATCCCCGTGACGGTGCTCGTTGGGCCCGACTACGCGGGCTAGATCTACCCGGTAGCCCTGGTAGTCCCGGTAGGCCGCGAGGGCGCAAGCTCCAGCTTGCTGTTGAGCGTCACCCGCATGGTCCCGATCAGCTTGCCGCTCTCCTCGGAGGCGATGTCGAAGTCCGAGATCAATCTGGCTGAGGTGGAGTAGAGAACCCCTTTGTCGACGTCCAGGCTCGACAAAGCGGTGCTGCTGGAGGTTCCCCGCAGCTGAACCGGGACGCCACCCTGCTGCTCGTGGGTGACGATGTCTCCGGACCGGGTGGTCTCGATTCGAGCCAGTTTGCGCTTGCCCTTCAGCTCGAACCCGAGCAGCTTGCCGTGCCCTTCGAGCTTGATGTTGCCCAGGTCGCCGTCGAGAACGAAGGGCGTGTCCCACTCGTCGCCGATGCCCACCGGGTCGGCCGGCAGGGCGATACGGCTTCGCACCAGAGTGGCGCCAAGCTGGATGGCGGACGCCGCCCCCGGCGCCAGCTCGTCGGTGACCGGCTTTACGATCTCGCCCTGTTTGTTCAGCTGGTATTTGACAGTCATCGGCTTCGGGATGTTCATCGCCTGGTTCCCCTGGCGAAGCCGGCTGGGGGCAAGCGTGATTGTGAGAACGGGGTCCTCGCCCTCCTTCTGGCTCACCTGCTCGTGGACGTCCACGATCATGTTTGTGGTGGTCACGCTCTCCTCGCTGGTCGAGTTGACCGAGGTCCGGGAGTCGATAGTCCAGCGGTAGCGGGTCCCGTCGCCCTCCTCGAAGTTGTACTCCAGGGGGATCTTCCCGTTGGAGCAGGCGGCGAGCGCGAGGAGGAGGACCAGGCTCATTGTTCGAACGGCAAATTTCACAGGGGGCAGTCTAGTAGGTCGAGGGTTGCGAGGTGCGCCGGATAGGGTTAGGTAATGGACGTCGCCGAGCAGATCGAGCTGCTGCGCCGGGAGCGAAGCGAAACCGGCATCTTCCTCGACTTCGACGGAACGCTGGCCCCCATCGTCGAGGACCGTGAGGCCGCGGCGATAGTTCAAGGTGGTCCGGAGGTGCTGACGGCCCTCGCCCGAATCTTCCCGATAGTCGCATTCATCTCCGGAAGGGGCGCCGCCGACCTGTATCCCCGGGTCGGAGCCGAGGGCCCTCGGTACTTCGGGCTCTATGGGGCCGAGGAGATGACTCCGGCCGGGTTGATCCAGGCGCCGAAGGCGGCCGAGTGGAGAAAATCGGTGGAGTTGATGTCGGCGCAGGCGGTCGAGCTGATCCGGGCCCATGAGCTGACCGGCTGTGAGGCCGAGAACAAGGACCTGGCGCTTTCGCTGCACTACCGCAACTCCGCCTACTCCGAAGCGCCCGAACCGCTGGCCGCCTGGGCCAGGGAGGCCGCCGCCACCTACGGGTTCGTGCTCGGCACCGGCAGGATGGTGCTGGAACTCAAGCCGGAGTCGGTGTCGAAGGCGGAGACCTTCGTCCGCCTGGCGGGCGAGTCGGGGGTCAAGAACGCCCTGATCGCAGGCGACGACGCCGCCGATGTCGAGATGATGCGCCGCTCGGTCGGCGTGGTCCCCGGCGTTCTGGTGCGGGTCGGCGTGGTGTCGGCGGAGGCCCCCGCCGGAATGCTGGAGAACTCCGACCTGCAGGTGAAGTCGCCCCGGGGGGTCGTCGAGATGCTGGAGCGGCTCCTCTAACGGGAGGCTAAGCCGCTAGGTGTTCGACTCGTGCAGGCGGGTGATGTCCTTCAGCTGCCGCCAGACCCACTTGCTGGGGGTGTTGTGGTCGATGACCTCCCGGTTCAGCTGCGACAGCCGAGCCTTCTCCTCCGGCTCCATGTTCAGCCCGGTGTACAGGGCCTCGGCCATCTCCTCGATGTCGTAGGGGTTGATCCCCAGAACGCCGTACTCCAGCTCGTACCAGGCGCCGGCGTTCTTCGACAGGACCACCACGCCGTCGACCTCGTTGACCGTGGGGCCCTCTTTGGCGACCAGGTTCATGCCGTCCAGGATCGGGTTCACCATGAGCACGTCGTAGCGGCGGCTGCAGGCCAGGGCCCGGACGTAGTTGTCCTCGTTGATCAGCACGATCGGTTGCCAGTCGTCGGTGCCGAGCTCCTTGTTGATCTCGTCGTGGAAGGCGAGGACCTCGGCTTCGTAGTTGCGGTACTCGGGGATCGCCCGCCGGGATGGGTACAGAAGCGCGACGTGGACGACCCGCCCCAGCAGCTCCGGGTGGTTGTTCAGCATGGTCTCGTACGCCTTGAACCCCCGGACCACGTTCTTCGACAGCTCCAGGCGGTCGATCCGCAGGATCAGCTTTCGGCCTTCGAGGACCCGGTCGAGCCAGCGGAGGTGTTTGGCGGCCTCGGGGGAGTGCGCCAGCCTGCGGACGGCGCCGGCGTCGATGGAGATCGGGTAGTCCCGCACCACGGTGCTGATGTCCTTGTGGTGGACGAGCCCCCTCTGCATGTCGACCTCGGCGCCGAGAATGTCCTGGCAGCACATCATGAAGTTGTGGGACCAGCGGCGTGCCTGGAAGCCCACCAGGTCGTTGGCCAGCATTCCCTCCAGGATCTCCTTCGCCATGTTGCCGGGGAGGACCCTCATCATGTCGGGCTGCGCCCACGGCGTGTGGGTGAAGTGGTAGGCAAACGCCGACGGCACCAGCTCCCGGAGGTACTGGGCGACCATCGTCAGGTGGTAGTCGTGCAGCATCACGGGGGTGATGGCCTCGGAGCCGGAGATCTCCTTCGCCAGGGCTTCGGCAAAGATCCGGTTGACCTCCTTGAACGACTCCCAGTCGCGCTTCCAGCGGGCGGTGAACCTAGGGTGCATCGGCAGGTTCCACATGCCGTGGTTCAAGAACCAGAAGACCGAGTTGGAGATGCGGTTGTAGTAGCGGTCGAAGGTGTCCCGGTCGAAGGTCAGGTAGCGCAGGCGCAGCTCGGCGTCGTCCAGCGGGGCGATGAGGTGCCCGTCCGGGTTCGCCCGGACCATCTTCCGGTCGCCCGAGGTGAGTGCTGCGGCAACCCAGAGACCGTCGGCGTGCTTCATGACCTCGGTCAGGGCGGTAACAAGCCCGCCGGCGCCTCTGGTGGCTACCAGCTCGCCCTGCTCGTCGGCCTCGAACTTGACCGGGCCCCGGTTCGAGGCGATCACGAGCGAGCGTCCTTTCAGCACCTCCGCCAGTGAGAAGGCGGAATCGTTCGTGGAGGCGGGGGAGGGCTGGAATTCAGACACTGCTCCAAGGTTACCCGAGAAGGCTTGGAGTGAACCGAGGTGCCACGGGAAGACCGTGCGCCGATCGTATACTTTTGGGGTGACTGTCACCAATCGCCAGAGTCGTCAACCGCGTGACAGCTTTCGGCGGGCCGGAATTGTCTCCTGGTCCCTGATTGGGTGCCTGCTGCTAGCAGGTATTGCGCTCTATCTCCTGGCCTATCTGCGGGATGTATTCCCACCGATAGCGCTTGCACTGATCCTGATCTTCCTTCTCAACCCTATGGTCAACCGGCTGCAGCGCCGAGGCGTCCGCAGGGGATTCGGCACGGCTCTGATCTACCTGGTCTTCATTGGCGTCGTGGCCATCGGCCTTTCGGTGTTGGTGCCGCCCCTAACGGTTCAGATAAACGCCCTGGTCGAGCGGGGGCCCCAGATCCAGGAAGACGCGATTGCTGCGGTCGAGGACCTGGCGGAGCGGCTGAACATCGACTTGGAAGCCGTCGGCCTGGGAGGGTTGTCCGGCGAGCCCCGGGAACCGGACAGACCCCAGGAGTCCCAGTCCTCGTTCATCGAGGATTGGGGCGGCCGCCTCTTCGCCGGCGCAGGCCGGTTCGCTACCGGAGCGTTCCACGTAGTCCTGAACTTCATCCTGGCGCCGGTGTTTGCCGCGTACCTTTTGATTGACCTGCCCAAGATCCAAAAAGCAGGCCTGCACTACATGCCTCCGCGGTACCGGGACGAGCTGCTTCCCGTGCTGGAGCGCATCGGCAACACGGTCGGCGCCTTCTTCCGGGGCCAACTTCTGGTCGCTGCGATCGTCGGGGTGATGTCCTGTATCGCGTTCGCGATCATCGGGATACCCTTCTGGCTGCCCATCGGCCTGCTCGCCGGGTTCTTCAACATAATCCCGTTGGTCGGGCCCTTTGTGGGAGGGGCCGCAGGAGTTGTGGTGGGCGGGATAGAGGGCGGCTTCCCGCTGGCCCTTAAGGCCGCCATTGCGATGGTCGTGGTGCAGCAGATCGATAACCACTTCATCAGCCCGAAGGTGATGGGCTGGGCGGTCCGGCTGCACCCGGTTGCGGTGATGATCGCCCTGATCCTGGGGGCCTCACTAGGGGGCATCTGGGGAATGTTGCTGGCTGTTCCGATGATGGGCGTCGCCAAGATCCTGTTCGTGCACTTCTACGAGACCCGGGTGCTGGGCAACTGGGACTATGAGGGAGTGGTAACCGGTGAGGGCGGGTTCGTAAAGGACGCTGGGGAGAAGTCTGAGATCCCGGCGGCCGACCTGGCTGCCGACGCCAAAGCCCAGCTGCCCGCCGAGCTTGCCAAGGCCGAGAAGGGGGCGAAGGCAGAACGTCTCGTCGAGGAGCTCAAAGAGGTCAAGAAGGGCTCCTAACCCCTCATTGACCGGCTTGGCCGGTGCTGGTTTGACACGAACAGTGCTCGGTGCGATGGTTATTTCCTCATCAAGAGAGGCTTAGGGACGGGCCCTGTGACGCCTCGGCAGCCGTCAGTCGGCTAACAACGACTGAAAGGTGCTAATTCCCGCCCGGTTTGAAACCCGGGGAAGATGAGCAGGTCAACATCCGGGTCGCCTGCCATCGGTAGGCGATTTTTTATTTGAAGGGTGTGCAAGTGGCCAGAGTAGAGAAGCTGGAGTGCAGGGAGTGCGGCCGCACCTACGAGGCCGCTCCGATCTACGTTTGCGACTTTTGCTTTGCACCGTTGGAGCCGGTTTACGACTACGGCTCGATAGCCGCCCGCATGACCCGGGAGTCGATCCAGGCCGGGCCCGCATCCATCTGGCGTTACGTCGACCTGCTGCCGGTGGACTCTGAGACCCCCCGCATCGACATCGGCGCCGGGCTCACCCCTCTGCTAAAGGCCGACCGCCTGGGCAAGGCGCTGGGCATCGACAACCTCTACATCAAAAACGACACCGCTAACCCCACCCACTCCTTCAAGGACCGGGTCGTCAGCGTGGCGCTCACCGTTGCCCGCGAGATGGGGTTCGACACCGTTGCCTGCGCCTCCACCGGCAACCTGGCAAACGCCGTGGCGGCCCACGCTGCTCGGGCCGGCCTGCGGTCGTTCGTGTTCATCCCGGCAAATCTCGAGCAGAACAAGATCCTCACCACCGCCGTCTACGGCGGCAACGTCATCGCAGTCGACGGCAACTACGATCACGTCAACAAGCTCTGCTCCGAGATCGCCCAGAAGGGCGAGTGGGGATTCGTCAACGTGAACCTGCGCCCCTTCTACTCCGAGGGCTCCAAGACGCTGGCTTTCGAGGTCGCCGAGCAGCTGGGCTGGAAGGCGCCGGACCACGTGGTGGTGCCGGTAGCCAGCGGGTCTTTGCTGACCAAGTTCCGCAAGGGCCTGGAGGAGTTCCACAAGATCGGGATCACCGACGCCGCCCCCCACACCAAGGTCCACGCCGCCCAGGCGCTCGGCTGCAGCCCGGTGGTGACCGCCCTGAAGGCCGGGGTCGACGTCATCCGCCCGGTCCGGCCGGACACCATCGCCAAGTCGCTGGCCATCGGCAACCCGGCCGACGGCTACTATGCGGTGGCGGCCGTCAACCAGACCGGCGGAATGGGCGAGGACGTCACCGACGAGGAGATCGTCAGCGCGATCCGGCTGCTGGCGTCGACCGAGGGGGTTTTCGCCGAAACTGCAGGCGGCGTGACCATAGGGGCGCTGAAGAAGATGGCCGAGCAGGGAGCGTTCAAGCCCGGCGAGTCGGTGGTTGCACTGATCACGGGAATGGGCCTGAAGACCGCAGAGGCGTTGACCGGGAGAGTTGGCCCCAACGTTCACATTTCGGGTGACCTGGAGAAGTTCGAAGAGGAGATGAGGCTGCTATCAGCGTACGAGTGAAAGTTCCGACCCAGCTGCGCACCCTCACCGGCGGGCAAGCCGAGCTTAGCGTCGACGATGCATCCGACCTCCGGGAGCTGTTGGGCAAGATCAAAGCGGATCACCCGGACCTCACCGAACGGCTCCTGGACGACAACGGAGAGATCCGCCGCTTCGTGAACATCTACGTCGGCGAGGAGGACGTGCGCTTCCTTGACGGCCTGGACACCAAGCTCGAGGGCGGCAACCTGGTCTCGATCCTGCCGGCGGTAGCGGGGGGCTGAGC
>DASTUJ010000215.1 GCA_035759705.1 Actinomycetota bacterium
TAGAAAGTCAAAGACCCTTTAATTTCAACTCCTCACAACCCCAACTTTTTGTCTGACAGCGGACTTTGTTTGAAGAAACGCAAGCAATTCAGGCCGATGCTTTGACGCAACCTTCCTCAGGCCGGCTGCGCCAATTTTAGACTTGGGTCCGGAGGGGGTCAATCACTCGGCAAATCGAGCTCGCGAAATACGCGCCGGGTGACGTCCCACGCCACCTGCGGGCCGTACCCTTTGCTGCACAGATGGCGCACCACCCGGGCCACCGCCTTGTCGATGTGAAGGTTCCGGCAGGAGGCCGCTTTCCGCTCCGCCAGGCGCAACGCACGCTCCTCGTCGGCCCCCGGCTCGTCGACTTCCACCAGGCTTTCGTCGGCCGTCTCGGCGTCGACCCCGAACCTGTAGAGGTCCTGGCGGGCCAATCGCGCCGACCGGCCCGTGTCGACCCCCCGGCGCACCACCTCGGCGGCGAAGGCGCCGTCGTCCAGCAACCCGACGTTCAGCAGCCGCAACTCCACCGCCTCGACCGTTGCCTCGTCGAAGCCGATACGGCCGAGGCGGTCCCGAATCTCGTGACAAGAACGGGACCTCACCGCCAGTAACCGCATTGCCCGCTTCATCGCATCCTCGACTCCGTCGGGCTGCACCGTGGTCTTGGCGCCGGTCATCACCTGGTGGGAGTGACCTTGCCGTTGCCGTTGGGGCTTCCGTTGAGGATCGGCTTCTCGGCCTCGGTCGGCGCCTCGGAGCCCTCGGGGACGATGATCCCCATGGCCACCTTGACCTTGTACTCGATCTCGGCAAACACGTCCATGTGCTCGGAGAGGAAGGCCTTGGTGTTCTCCCGGCCCTGCCCGATCTGGTCGCCGTCGTACATGTACCAGGACCCGGACTTCGTGGCGATCCCGAGGTCGATGGCGGTGTCCAGCAGCGAGCCCTCCTTCGAGATGCCGTGGCCGTACTGGATGTCGAACTCGGTCTGCCGGAACGGGGCGCTGACCTTGGACTTGACCACCTTCACCCGGCACCGGGACCCAACGACCTCCTGGCCGTTCTTGAGGTTCTCGATCTTGCGGATGTCCAGCCGGACCGAGGAGTAGAACTTGAGAGCCCGCCCCCCGGAGGTCACTTCGGGGCTGTTGTGGACCACCACGCCGTCCGCCAGGTAGTTGTGGCTTCCCTCGACCTCGATGTCGAAGCGGTGCATGCTCCTGGTCTTCGGCTTCACCCCGATCGAGGTGATGGGGAAGGGCAGCAGCTCGTAGCGCTTCTCCACGAACTGCGGCTCGACGTTGAACTGCCCCTGGAACCTGGGCAGGAGCTTGTACTGCATGCTCGGGTGCACGTACGGAGCGACGAGGGCGTGCAGCTTGTCGGTCTCGAACCTCGGGAAGCTGAGGACCGCTGTGCCTGCTCGCTCGATCAGCTTGGGCCGCAGGTTCCAGGTGTCCCCCAGATACTCGACCAGCCGGTCCCGGGAAGCCGGCTCCATTGCCTCAATGCAGATCTCGGAACGTCCGCTGCCGCCGGCGGTGCGCTCGTGGACGCCCTTGGACCGAAGCGAAAAGCCGCCGTCGTCCATGTACCAGATGGCTAAGGACAATGCCGAGAGATTCTTCAGATAGTCGTGGCTCAGGACCTTCTTGCCCCCGACGTAGACCGCTTTGCGCAACTCGGCCAGCTCAGGGAGCGGCTTGAAGTCGTAGAACACGACTCCCTTCTCATTGGTGGATCGGGACGACCCGATGTTGCCGAGAAGACTCGCCTTCCAGTCGCAGTACTCAACTTGCTTCTGTCCGTGCCCGAAGCGGTAGCGGGCGCCGTGGCCCTTGTTGGAGGAGGACAGTGCGCCGTCACCCATCAAGCCGCCGAGCACAACTTCCCATTGGAAGTCGGACAGGTAGTGCGGGGTCGCCTGGAGGACCCGGTCCCCCACCAACAGCTCGCCGGCCTCCTTCCAACCAGCCGGGGTGCGGATCTTGTGGTTGTCGGTGCAGGAAAACTGCGCCCGGCCGTTGCCGCCTGGACGGGCGACGCTGAAGCTCAGGAACTGCTCGGTGACGCCATTGTCAAACCAGTTGATGACCTTCTTCGGGACTACCGCCCCTGCAACCGGGTCGTAGGAGAGAACCTCGACCGGGAGCTTTTGGTTGACGATCTTGCCGATCTTCTCCTGGGTGCCGTCCGCCAGCGTGATCCTGGTTCCGTAGGAGAAGCAGCCGAACATCACACCTACCTTCTCCCGGAGCTGGTTGATGAAGACGATCAGCGTGTTGGAGCGGCTCACGTTGCCGGCAAGCTTGCGCAGGGCCTGGCTCATCAGGCGGGCCTGCAGGCCGATGTGGGAGTCCCCCATCTCGCCCTCGATCTCCGCCTTGGGCACCAGGGCCGCCACCGAGTCGATGACGATCACGTCTATGGCACCGGAGCGGACCAGCATGTCCGTGATCTCCAGGGCCTGCTCGCCGGTGTCCGGTTGCGACACCAAAAGCTCGTCGACGTTCACCCCGAGGTTGCGGGCGTAGACGATGTCCAGGGCGTGCTCGGCATCCACAAAGGCTGCGATCCCACCGAGCTTTTGCGCCTCGGCGATCACGTGCAGGCAGAGCGAGGTTTTGCCGCTGCTCTCCGGGCCGTAGATCTCAACGATCCGGCCCCGGGGGAGGCCGCCGATGCCCAACGCCACATCCAGGCCCAATGAGCCGGTGGGAATGACCTCCATGGGGGTGTTGACCCGCTCACCGAGCTTCATGATGGCGCCCTTGCCGAACTGCTTTTCGATCTGGGCCCTGGTTAGATCAACCGCTCGAGCTTTGTCCCCGGCGTTGCTGATTCCCCGTCCTGACTCAATCAACCTTGTCCTCCTTCGTCCCCGCAACCGTTGTAGTCATTTGCCGTTGGACTGACCATCGACTTTGATGACCATCTGAGAGGCAGACTAGCCAGGGGGTATGACAGAAAACTAATCGAACGCCTGTTCGAACGCAAGTATTTGAAGAAAAGTTATCAACAGAGAACTACACACCTGTGATTATAGGTCCCCGCCCGCCGGTGCGGCGCTCGAATTTCAGCCACCCAGGCCTTTAATCTGTGGACAAAGCCCAGGTGTCCAGCACCTCGTAGCGGGAACCCGACCGCTCGGTGTAACTGCGAAAGAGCGTCATCCGGTCGACGACGAAGGGCTCCTCCTCCAGCGCATAGGGGCGGAACCGGTCGACGGCAGGGGCGATCGCCGCCGGAACCTTCATGCGTGCCAGCGTCAGGTGGGGGTGAAGCGGCCGGTCGTCGGACAGCCCGCACTCGGCCCCTATCCGCTCCGCCAGCCGGGCCAGGTTCGACCCGGCGTCCTCGATGCCGACCCACAACACCCGGGCCTTGGCCATCGACGGGAACGCCCCGATCTCGGTCAGCCGGGACTCAACCGCAGGCACTCCGACCGCTGCCCGCCCGATGCCCTCCTTCAGGTGGTCCAACTGATCCTCGGCAACCTCCCCGAAGAATTTCAGCGTGACGTGCCAGGTTGCCGGCGACGTCCACCGGGCCCCCGGAAGGACCGCCTTTAGAGGCGCAACCGCCGCCTCGATCGAGTTGCGGTGCCGCTCCGGCACATCCACTGCGACGAAGAGCCTCAGGCTTCCTCCAGCATCCAGCGGCGGAAGGTGTCCAGGGCCGCCCGGCTGCCCCACTCCCGGATGTCCTCGCGGGCCCCGGCGGCGACGAACTTGCGCGCCAGCGAGCCGCCGTCCCACGCCAGGCCGATGAACATCGTCCCGACCGGCTCCTCCCCGGGGTTCGGCCCGGCCTCCCCGGTGGTCGACAGGCCGATGTCGGCCCCCGACCGCTCCCGGGCCCCTGAAGCCATCGCCCGCGCGGTCTGATCCGACACCGCGCCGTACCGGTCGATGGTCTCCTGCGGAACGCCGACCTCGGAGACCTTGGCCTCGATGGCGTAGGTCACGTACCCGGCCCTCAGGACCGTGGACGCCCCCGGAACCGCAACGATGCGCGAGGCCAGCGCCCCGCCGGTGAACGACTCGACCACCGCCAGGGTCAGCCCCCTCTCCTGCGCCATCGCGCTGACGACCGACTGCAGCGTGCTGTCGTCCTGGCCGTAGACCAGGCTGCCCAGCGCCTCCCGGAGATCCGCCTCGACCGGCTCGATCTTGGCCAGCGCCGCCGCCCGGTCCGCCCCGCCGGCCCGCAGGTGGATCGCCACCTCCCCGCGGGACGCGAGGATCGTCACCGACGGCTCACCGCAGTCCTGGCACACCTTGACGATCGGCGAGATCATCGAAGCCAGGTCCGACTCGCCCCGGCCGATTGCCCGCAGGATCCGGCTGGCGAAGACGTTGCCGCCGGACCTCTCGGCCAGCTCGGGGACGACGCGGCGCATCAACATGTCCTCCATCTCCGCCGGAACCCCGGGCAGCGCGAACACCGGCACGCCTTCGTGCTCGAGGAGGATGCCGGGGGCGGTGCCCACCGGGTTGGGGATCGGCTCGGATCCCTCCGGGACGTAGGCCTGGATCAGGTTCATCTCGTTCATCTGCCGGTCCCGGGACTCGAAGAACCGGCGCAGATCCGCCTCCAGCTCAGGCCGGAACTCCAGCTCGCGGCCGGTCGCAGCTGCGAGGGCTTCCCTGGTCACGTCGTCGTGGGTCGGCCCCAGGCCGCCGGTGATGACCACGGCGTCGGTACGTGCGATGGCCGCGGAGATGCAGCCTGCGATGGCCTTCTCGTCGTCCCCGACGGTCGTGGCGAACGCCACCTCCACTCCCCGGGCCTCCAGCTCGCGGCAGATCTTTAGCAGGTTGGTGTTGTCGAAGGTCCCGAACAAAAGCTCCGAACCGACGGTGATTACCTCGGCCTTCACGGCGTCACGCTGCCGGAGATCCCTCTGCCGGCGTCAAAAGGCTCTTGCTCAGCAGGCCGTAGCGGACCCCCGAGTAGACCGTCACCGCAACTGCGGCGTACAGCAGGACGTCCTGCACGACGACCAGCGCACCGGTCCGGGGGAACAGCCAGGCCAGGACCATGACCAGCTGCAGCGCCGTCTTGTTCTTGGCGTGGTGGGCGGCCGGCATCGAGTTGCCCCGCTTCATGGCGGCCGACCGCAACGCGACGACGGCAACCTCCCGGACGACGATGATCACCGTGGCCCAGATCGGCAGGCCCCGGTAGACGATCAGGCATATGAGGGCCGCCAGCACGAGGAACTTGTCCGCCAGCGGGTCGAGGAACTGGCCCATCCGCGTGATGATGTCGAGCTTGCGGGCCAGGTAACCGTCCAGGTAGTCGCTGAAGGTCGCAACGACGTACACGACCAGCGCCCACCAGGTCGCAGTCTCCATGCGGGTGGAGTCTCCCGCCCGGTACATGAAGTAGACGAAGACCGGGATGAGGGCGATGCGCGCCCAGGTAACAACGTTTGCCGGGTTCACCGAGTTCCAATCGACCGAACAACTCTGCAGGTGTTAGCAGCGTACCCTGCGTTGCAGTTGGGGTGCACTGCAGCGCGGCAACCGTTGTCTACCTCGCCATCGCAAAGAGCAGGTTCACGACGACGGTCAGGAAAACCGACGCCACAATCGAAAAGACGATCATCGTCATACATCCTTTGCTGCCTCCGACCGGACGGATCATCTGCACCTCCCAAGGGTCCTCGCTGGCCCGGTCCTGGAGCCGAACGGACCTTTGCCCCTCCGGCGGTTTTACAAACCTCACTTGACCCTTACGTAACGTGAGGGTTTACTCTCGATCCATCGGCTGCCGAGGCAAAGGGAGAACGATGAGCTTGTCGGTAGGACAGGTGGCAGGGGTCAGCGGGGTAACCGTGAGGACCCTGCACCACTACGACGAGATAGGCCTTTTGTCGCCGGGCGAGCGCAGCCCGGCGGGATACCGCCTGTACAACGATTCGGACCTGGAGCGCCTCGAACGGATCCTGTTCTACAAGGAGCTCGGCTTTCCCCTGGAGGACATCGTGAACATCCTGAGCGACCCGAAGGCCGGCACCGCCGACCACCTGCGGCGCCAGCACCAGCTGCTGAGCCGCCGGATCGGGCGCCTGCAGGCAATGGTCTCGTCACTTGAATACGAAATGGAGGCACAACAGATGGGCATCTCACTGACGCCCGAGGAGCGAATCGAGATCTTCGGCGACTTCCTAGATTCCGGCTACGCCGAGGAGGCCGAGGAGCGCTGGGGCGGCACCGAGCCGTGGAAGGAGTCGCAACGAAAGGCGGCGTCCTACGGCAAGGCCGACTGGCTGCGGATCAGGCAGGAGGGCGGCGACCTCGAGCGCCGGTTCGTGGAAGCCATGGAGGCCGGGGTCGATCCGGACAGCCCGGAGGCGATGGACCTGGCCGAGGAGCACCGGGGGCAGATCACCAAGTGGTTCTACGAGTGCAGCTTCGAGATCCACCGGGGCCTCGGACAGATGTACGTCGACGACCCGAGGTTCAAGGCCCGCTACGACGGCATCGCGCCCGGCCTGGCGGAGTACAGCCGGGACGCGTTTGCAGCCAACGCCGAGCGGCACGGGAAGTAGCGGACGGTAAAAGGGCCCCCTTTCGGGGGCCCTTTGATGCCTAGGGTCTTTCCTCCACCGAGTCGACGACCCCCGATACGAGGTACACAGCTCCCCCAACCTGCGTGCCGGGAGCAAGGGCTCCGTAGATGTCCAGTTCCGGCGCCGGCGTTGGGCCGTTCGTCGGCTGCGGCTTGTCGGGCCGCCCCGTCGCGAACACGTTGGGCGACTTCTCCATCACGTACTGGCTCTCGGCCAGCAGGGCCGAAGTGTTCGGGTCGAAGACCAGCTCGTTCCTCATGATCCGGCCCCCGGGGTCGTAGGAAAGCGAAAGGGCAACTCCCGGCCGGCCTTTGGGGTCGGTCACGTTCTCGGTCAGGGTGACCCCCGGGATCTTCGCCGCCGCCCGGAACAGGGCTGCCCGGATGTCGGGAGGGGCATTCGTCTCCCTCAGGAGCGACCCCACCGTGTCGAACATCTGCTGGTGAAGCGTGATCCCCTGGTTCCTGGACCGCTCCTCCACCACCCGGTACATCGCGTCGGGGTCGGCCGGAAGACCGTCGAAGTTTTCGAAGTACAGGTCGGCGCCTCCGGGATCACCCCCGGGGAACCGGTGGTCGGAGACGGAGTCCCGGCGGATCTCGGGCCTGCCCGCGGCCTCCCACGCCTGCTCGTCCCGTTCGCTCAGGAACTCAACCTCGCCGACCTCGGTACGCAGCCGCCCGCCCCCGTTCTCGGCGACCCAGATCTCCCGGATCGTCGACTCGAAAACGGTGTAGGAGTCCTGTGAACGAACGGTGGTGGACGTGTAACGGGCTTCCGACCTGGTGTAGCGGAATCCGCCGTCGGGCAGGGTCACCTCCGGCTGCATGGCAGCCACCGCAGCGATTCTTTCGATGGTGATGGGAGAACCGTCGGTCGGACCGGGCGAGGCCAAGTCCGGGGTCGGCTCCGGGCCCCCCCGCAGCAGCGACGCCGCCAGCAGCGCGATGACCAAAGCCATCGACACCGCCGCCGGGACACCGAACCTGAGCCGGACTCCGCTCCGCCGGGACGCAGCCGCCGGGTCCGCCGTGATCACGGCCAGCAGGCGCCGAGCTTCCTCGGTCTCGACACTCCCCGCCACCGTCTCGTCGGGCACCGGGTTTACCGACTGCGTGATCCGCACAACATCGTTTTCGACCGGGCTCATGGCGCCTCCTCGACTGCAACTCTTTTTGCCGGCAACAGTTCGACTGCTTCACTTAGGGCGAGCTCTTTAGCCAGACGGGCCTTCGCCCGGTGAAGGCGCACCGAGAAGGTGCGGGCCGAACAGTTCAGGGCGGCCGCAGCCTCCGCCGGCTTCAGCCCCTCCCAGGCGGTCAGCAGCAGGGCCTCCCGGTCCGGCTCCTTCAGACTGCGCAGTGCCGTCTCGATCCGGCTCCGCTCGCCGACCGCGTCGGCGTGGTCACGCTGATGCAGCGGCGCTCCCCCGGCGATCCGGTCGTGGAGCGCAACCCTCCGGCCCTGCGACCGGCGCTTGTTCGACAGCGCCTTGCGGCACACCCCGAACAGCCAGGGAAGCGGCTCGCCGGGAATCTCGTCGAAGCGCCGCCACGCCACCAGCCAGGTCTCGGCCACCGCATCCTGGGCGT